>JAWWOJ010000029.1:0-2932 GCA_033851885.1 Frankiales bacterium
GTCAACTCCCGCCAACGCTCGCGAAGCGCGGCTCCAATACCGCTTCCAGCAGTTGACCTCTGGCGACGCGCAACTCATTGCCGCCCAGCCGGATCCAACCATCTCCGCCGCCATCCGCGACCCCGGCTTGCTGCTCACCGACGTCATCCGCACCGTGATGACCGGCTACGCCGACCGGCCCGCCCTGGGCCAGCGCGCCGTCGACTACGTCACCGACGCCACCGGCCGCACCGTCGCCAAGTTCGCGCCCCGCTTCGACACCATCACCTACGGCGAGACCTGGGCCCGCGTGAAGGCCCTCGCCGACGCCCTGGCCAACAACCCCGTGCACCCCGGCGACCGCGTCGCCACGCTCGGCTTCACCAGCGCCGACTACGCCGTCGTCGACATGGCCCTCGCCCTCACCGGCGCCGTCTCCGTTCCCCTGCAGACCAGCGCGCCCGTCAAGACACTGCACCCGATCCTCGTCGAGACCGAACCGGTGGCCATCCTCTCCAGCGTCGACCACCTCACCGACGCCGTCGAGCTCGCGCTGACCGCGCACACCCCGCAGCGCCTGGTGGTGTTCGACTACCACCCGGAGATCGACGACCACCGCGAGGCCTTCGCATCCGCCGCGACCCGCCTGGCCGAGCTGCACGTCACCGTCGAGACACTCGACGGCGTCATCAGGCAGGGCGCCCAGCACGGCGACGGGCCGGAGCTCTCCCACGGCCACGGCGACGACCTGCGCCTGCTGATCTACACCTCGGGTAGCACCGGCACCCCCAAGGGCGCCATGTACACGGATCGCTTGATGGCCAACACCTTTGGCGGATGGTTCGGCCCCGACCAGGACGACCAGATGAAGATCCCGGCGATCACGTTGAGCTTCATGCCCCTTAGCCACATCATGGGCCGCGTCATCCTGTACGCCACCCTCGGCGCCGGCGGCACCGCCTACGTCGCCGCCAAGGCCGACCTGTCCACCCTGCTGGACGACCTCGCGCTGGTGCGCCCCACCAAGCTCGACCTCGTCCCCCGCATCTGGGAGATGCTGTACCAGGAGGTGCAGAGCGAAGTCGACCGCCGCGCAGTCGACGGCACCGACCGCGAGACCGTCGAGCTGCAGGTGATGGCCGAGCGGCGCGAGAAGCTCATTGGCGGACGCCAGTTCTCGGCGATGACGGGCTCCGCGCCCATCTCACCGGAATTGCGGGCCTGGACCGAAGAGTTCATCGACATCCACCTCATCAACGGCTACGGCTCCACCGAGGACGGCATCGTCCTGGTCGACGGCAAGCTGCGGCGGCCACCGGTGACCGACTACAAGCTCGTCGACGTGCCAGAGCTCGGCTACTTCGCCACCGACCGTCCGCATCCCCGCGGCGAGTTGTGGGTCAAGACAGCCGATGTGATCCCCGGCTACTACAAGCGCCCCGAGGTGACGGCCGAACTGTTCGATGCCGACGGCTGGTACCACACCGGCGACGTGATGGCCGAGCTCGGACCCGATCAGCTGGAATACGTCGACCGCCGCAACAACGTGCTGAAGCTCTCGCAGGGCGAGTTCGTCACCGTCTCCAAGCTGGAGGCGGCCTACGGCGGCCACCCGTCCGTGCGTCAGATCTTCGTGTACGGCAACAGCGCTCGCTCGTACGTGCTGGCGGTGATCGTCCCGACCGACGACGCGTTCGCCAGCGTCGGCGGGGACCTGGACGCGGTCAAGCCGCTGCTGAGCGACGCGTTGCAGAGCATCGCCCGCGAAGCCGGCCTGCAGTCCTTCGAGATCCCGCGCGACTTCCTCGTCGAGACAAGGCCTTTCACGCTCGAGAACGGGCTGCTCACCGGCATCCGCAAGCTGGCCCGCCCGCAGCTCAAGGAGTACTACGGCCCCGAGCTCGAGCAGCTCTACGTCGACCTGACCAACGGCCAGGCAGACGTCCTGCGCACGCTGCGGCAAGACGGCGCGAACCGTCCCGTTCTGGAGACAGTCAGCCGGGCCGCGGGCGCGCTGCTCGGTGCCGCCTCGACCGACGTCGCACCCGACGCCCAGTTCACCGACCTCGGTGGAGACTCGTTGTCGGCGTTGACCTTTGCCAACCTGCTGCACGACATCTTCGAGGTCGACGTCCCCGTCGGTGTGATCGTCAGCCCGGCCAGCGACCTGGCCGCCATCGCCGCCTACATCGAGGAGCAGCGTGCCGGTGGGACCAAGCGCCCCACCTTCGACGCGGTGCACGGGCGCGACGCCACCGAGGTGCACGCCAGCGATCTGACGCTGGACAAGTTCCTCGACGAGGCCACCCTTGCGGCGGCACCGTCGCTGCCGGGCCCCAACTCGGAGATACGCACCGTGCTCCTCACCGGAGCCACCGGGTTCCTCGGCCGCTACCTGCTACTGCAGTGGCTGGAGCGGATGGACCTGGTCGACGGCAAGGTCATCACGCTGGTCCGCGCCAAGGACATCGACGCCGCCCGGCAACGCCTCGACGCCACGTTCGACAGTGGCGACCCGAAACTGCTTGCCCACTACCGCGAACTGGCCGCCGATCACCTCGAGGTGCTCGCCGGTGACAAGGGCGAGGCGAATCTCGGCCTCGAGCACGCGATCTGGCAGCGGCTGGCCGACACCGTCGACCTGATCGTCGACCCGGCCGCCCTGGTCAACCACGTGCTGCCCTACAGCCAGCTGTTCGGACCCAACGTGGTCGGCACCGCGGAGCTGATCCGCATCGCCCTCACGACGAAGATCAAGCCGTTCGTCTACGTCTCCACGATCGGCGTGGGCGACGGCATCGAGCCGGGCCGCTTCGTCGAGGAGGTCGACGTCCGGCAGATGAGCGCGACGCGCACGGTCGGCGACAACTACGCCAACGGTTACGGCAACAGCAAGTGGGGCGGCGAGGTCCTGCTCCGCGAGGCCAACGAGCACTTCGGCCTGCCGGTGTCG
>JAWWOJ010000433.1:0-3976 GCA_033851885.1 Frankiales bacterium
CAGGTCCGCGAGTCGCTCGGTCGCGTCGAGTTGCGCGGTGTTGCCGCCCAGTGCGACGTCGTCATCAGCCACGCGGGTGTCGGCACGACCGTCGACCTGCTGGACCTGGGCATCTCCCCGGTCCTGCTGCCGCGTCGGGCCGAGCACGGCGAGCACGTCGACGGTCACCAGGCCGAGATCGCCCACGTCATGGCCGGCAAGGAGCTCGCCACGGTGCGGCTGCCCCAGGACCTCACGAGGGACGACCTGCATCTCGCCGCAAACCGCATGGTCGTGTCGCGTGCCGACCTCGGCGCGGACGAAGGCACGCCCGCGTTCTCCGCTGACGAGTTCTACGAGATGCTCGAGGCCGAGCGCGGCGTAGCCTGATCCCCTCATCGCTCGCCCACCACGAGAGTCCCCCCGTGACGCAGACTGCCGCCGCCATGACCGCTATGACTTCTGAGCCCCCGCTCGCTCGCCGACGTGCGCTGTTCGTGTCGTGGATCTCGCACCACGCGCGGAGCGAGCAGCTCGCGGACGCCCTCGGGGCCGAGTGCGTGTTCATCGCCGTCGGGACGCTGCGCAACCGGCGTACGACGGTGTTCCGGCACTTCTGGCAGGCGGTGCTCACCCTGCGCCTGCTGCTGCGCCGGCGCCCGCGCGTCCTCATCGTCATGGCGCCGCCCGCGCCCCTGCTGCTGCTCGCCCTGGTCTGGAGCCGGCTGACCCGGAGCAAGCTGGTCGCGGACTGCCACTCCGGCGCGGTGATCGGCAGGCCGCTGTCCGCGCGGCTGGCCGCTCGCACCGATCTCGTCATCGTCACGCTGCCGCAGCTCACGACGGGCTTCCCGCGCGCGGTGCCGGTCCATGACCCACTGGTGCGGGTCCCCTCGGCACCGCGCCACGACGAGATCGTCTTCCCGGCCAGCTGGGAGGTGGACGAGCCGGTGCATGCCCTGCTCGATGCCGCCCGTGCCCTGCCTGACCAGGCGTTCGCCATCACGGGACGGCCGACGGCCGGGTTGGACGTTCCGCCCAACGTCCGACTCACGGGCTTCCTCTCCCGGGTGGAGTACCTCGCCCTGCTGGCGGGAGCGCCGGTGGTCCTTGCTCTGACCACGGAGGAGGACACGATGCAGCAGGCCGGCTACGAGGCGATGGCTGCCGGTCGCCCCGTCGTCGCCTCCGACACCCGTGCCCTGCGTTCCTATCTCGGTGACGCTGCCGTCTACAGCGAGGCGACGGCCTCGGGGTTGACGGCCGCGGTGACCGGCGCACTCGCCCGACTCCCGGAGCTCGAGCGTGCAGCAGCGCTGGTGCGCGAGCAGCAGCGCGCGGAGTTCGCGCGAGTCCTGGCGGAGATCGGCGAGCGACTCACGTGAGTGCCGTCACCTCCCACACCACGAGTGTCGTGATCAGATGCCTCAACGAGGAGGCGCACATCGGCCGCCTGCTCACCGGCCTCATGCGCCAGCGCACGCGGCCGGGCCAGATCGTGGTCGTCGACTCCGGATCCACGGACGGCACCCTCGACATCGCCCGCCGCTTCCCGGTCGAGGTGGTGCACATCGCGCCGGAGGAGTTCTCCTTCGGCCGGGCGCTCAACCGCGGGCTCGCCGTCGCAACGGGCGAGGTGGGTCTGCTGCTCAGCGCCCACGTCTATCCGGTGCGGACCACCTGGCTCGAGGAGATGGTCGCGCCGTTCGCGCGGCCAGACGTCGCGCTCAGCTACGGACGGCAGCAGGGCAACGAGGTCACTCGCTACTCCGAGCACCGCATCCTCGACCGCTGGTTCCCTCGCGAGAGCGATCCCGACCAACGCCATCCCTTCTGCAACAACGCCAACGCCGCGGTCCGGCTCGACGTCTGGAAGCGCCAGCCCTACGACGAGGACCTGACCGGCCTCGAGGACATGGCCTGGGCGAAGGCCGCACTCGACCAGGGCTACCGGGTCGCCTACGTCGCCGAGGCCGCCATCGTGCACGCCCACGACGAGTCCTGGGCGAGTGTCGTCAACCGCTACCGGCGTGAGGCGATCGCCCACAAGCGCATCTACGACGAGGCGAAGATGAGCGCGCCTGAGGCGGCGTCGCTGTTCCTGGCCAGCGTCGGCAGCGACCTGACGCACGCCGTCCGGGACCGCTCCCCGTCCAAGGTGAGCGACATCGTCAGCTTCCGGGCCGCGCAGTTCCTCGGCACCTACCAGGGCTTCGCGCAGAGCGGTCCGGTGCACGCCGCCCTCAAGCGCCGCTTCTACTACCCGGGTGTCTCCCGGCAGGTCGCGGTCTCCGACCGGCGTGAGGACGACCTGATCGACTACGGCGACACCAGCGGTCCTGCAGAATCGTCGGCATGACCCGGGTCGTCGCGCTGGTACCGATGCGCCACAGCAGTGAGCGGGTGCCCGGCAAGAACTACCGCGACCTCGGCGGCCGGCCGCTGTACGCCCACGTGATCACCACCCTGCTGGAGTCCGGCGTCGTCGACGAGGTCGTCGTCGACACCGACAGCCCGACCGTGACCGAGGGCATCGCCACGGCCTTCCCCCAGGTCCGCGTCCTGGAGCGGCCCGAGCACCTGCGCGCCGGCGAGGTCCCCATG
Source organism: Frankiales bacterium (assembly GCA_033851885.1). Lineage (GTDB taxonomy): Bacteria > Actinomycetota > Actinomycetes > Mycobacteriales > SCTD01 > RYN-111. The sequence continues at coordinate 2,584 of JAWWOJ010000433.1, forward strand.
AACGACGTGATCGGACACGACATCAGCCAGGTCGAGGCTGACCTCTACCTGCAAACGCACACCACGAACCCCCTGCTCCGGCCGGCGACGGTGCGCGCCGCCGTCGAGGCCTTCCTGGCCAGCCCTGAGCACGACAGCCTTTTCACGGTGACGCCGCTGCACACGCGGCTCTGGACGGAGCACGGCGAGCCGATCAACCACGACCCCAAGGTGCTGCTGCGCACCCAGGACCTGCCCCCGGTCTATGAGGAAAACAGCAACATGTACCTGTTCAGCGGCGAGCTGCTCCGGCGGACCGGCTCGCGGATCGGCAGCCACCCGCTGCTCTACCCCGTCGACGCCGAGGAGGCCTGGGACATCGACGTTGAGCTCGACTGGACCGTGGTCGAAACCCTGCTCGCCCGGCGCGGCTGACATGCGCGTCTTGCTCACCTGCCCGCAGATGCAGGCCAACTTCGCCGAGCACGCCGACCGGCTCGCGGCAGCCGGCCTCGAGTGCGACCTGCCTCCGGTCGTACAAGCGCTGTCCGAGTCCGAGCTTCTCGAGATCATCGACCGGTACGACGGCATGGTTGCCGGTGACGACGAGATCACCGCAGCCGTACTGGAGAAGGGCGCGGCGAACCGCCTGAAGGTCATCAGCAAGTGGGGTGTCGGTGTCGACGGCATCGACCTCGTCGCCGCGCGGCGGCTGGGCATCGCCGTGACCAACTGCCCGGGGGCCTTCGACGCGGAGGTCGCCGATGTCTGCGTCGGACACCTGGTCCTGCTCGCGCGCGGGCTGCACGTCGTCGACGCGATGATCCGCGAGGGCAGCTGGCACAAGGTCCTCGGCACCTCGCTCAACGGCGCGACGATCGGCATTGTCGGTCTCGGCGGCATCGGGCGTGCGCTCGCGAAGCGCGTGCTGGCGATGGAGATGACCGTGCTGGGCTACGACCCCGTTGCCGCCTCGCAGGAGGCAGCGGCGGCACTCGGCGTGCGGATCGTCGAGCTCGACGAGCTGCTGCGGTCGGTCGACTACCTGTCGCTGAACTGCCCGCTCACCGCCGACAACCGCCACCTCCTCAACCGCGACTCGCTGGCGACAGTGAAGCCCGGCCTCCGCATCGTCAACACCGGCCGCGGCCCGCTCATCGACGAGGCGGCCCTCGTCGAGGCCCTGCAGGACGGCCGGGTCGCGGGTGCCGCACTCGACGTGTTCGAGGTCGAGCCGCTCCCGATGGACAGCCCGCTGCGCACCCTGCCCAACGTGGTCCTCGGCTCCCACAACGCCAGCAATACCGCCGAGGCGGGCGCCCGCACGAGCCGCACCGCCGTCGACAACCTGCTCCGCGAACTCGGCCTGTCGTGAAGGGCACGGCCGTCGTCACCGGTGCCTGCGGCGGGGTCG
>JAWWOJ010000454.1:0-2761 GCA_033851885.1 Frankiales bacterium
TCTCACCGGACAGCCGGGCCTCCCGCACAGCGGCAGCGGCGCGCGCCTCCTGTCCCGACTGGTAGTCCTCGAACAGGGCGAGGTAGAGCTCAGCCTTGCCGCCGAAGTGGTGGTAGAGCGAGCCGACCGAGGCGCCTGCGCGCGCAACGACGTCGGCGATGGAGGCCTCGGCGAAGCCGGATTCCGCGAAGACGCCGCGGGCGGCCGCGAGCAACGACGTGCGGGTGCCGGCGGCCCGCGTGGACGCGGTCACTCCGACAGCTCCGACCAGGGCACGCGCCGCCGGGACGAGACCACACCGAGCGTCGTCCACTCGTCGGCGCCGAGCCTCGCCACCGGTCGGAGCAGGGTGATCTCAGGGCGACCGTCCCGGAGCACCGACTCCTCGACGGCGAGGTGCACGACCTCGCCGAAGACGACCGTGCACGACCCGAACGTGCGCTCGTCGACGTACCTGCACTCGAGCGCCACCGGCGACTCCCTGACGCGAGGGGGAGCGATCCGCAGCGAGGGCTCGCGAGTGACCCCGATCGCGTCGAACTCGCTGGTGTCGGCGGGGAAGTCGGTGCCGCTGAGGTTGACCTGCTCCATGAGCGGCTCGGTGCTCATGCAGACGACGAACTCCCGCGTCGCGCGGACGTTGCGCAGCGTGTCCTTCTCCCCCACCGAGGTGAAGGACAGGACGGGTGGGTCGATGCCGGCGACGGTGAAGAACGAGTGCGGAGCCAGGTTGTCGACACCGGTCGCGGAGCGCGAGGACACCCAGGCGATGGGGCGGGGGACGACCACCGAGTTGAGCCAGGGGTAGAGGGCGACCCCGAGCTCGGCAGGGTCGAGGTCCTGGCGCGTCACGCGACGAGCCTCTCACGTTAGGTTTGGGGCCATGACGCAGCCGGACGTGCCTGAGCTCCTCTCCGTCGCCCGCGAGGCCCCTGACCGCAACATCTCCCTGGAGCTGGTGCGCGTGACCGAGGCGGCCGCCATGGCCGCGGGCCGCTGGGTCGGCCGCGGCGACAAGATCGGGGGCGACGGTGCGGCCGTCGACGCCATGCGGCAGCTGATCACCACGGTCGGCATGAAGGGTGTCGTCGTCATCGGTGAGGGCGAGAAGGACGAGGCCCCGATGCTGTTCAACGGCGAGCTCGTCGGCTCCGGCGAGGGACCCGAGTGCGACGTCGCCGTCGACCCCATCGACGGCACGACGCTGATGGCCAAGGGCATGCCCAACGCCATCGCCGTCATGGCGGTCGCGGAGCGCGGCACCATGTACGACCCGTCGGCGGTTTTCTACATGGAGAAGCTCGTCACCGGCCCCGAAGCCGCCGATGTCGTCGACATCACCGCACCGGTCGCGCACAACATCCAGGCCGTCGCGAAGGCGAAGGGCGCCGCCGTCGAGGACGTCACGGTCTGCATCCTCGACCGCCCACGCCACGACGAACTCGTGCACGAGGTGCGAGCGGCCGGGGCGCGCATCAAGTTCATCTCCGACGGAGACGTCGCCGGTGCCGTGATGGCCTGCACGGTCGGCACCGGTGTCGACCTGCTCCTGGGCATCGGCGGCACCCCCGAGGGGATCATCACGGCCTGTGCCGTGAAGTGCCTCGGCGGCACCATCCAGGGCAAGCTCTGGCCGCAGAAGAAGAGCGAGTTCGAGAACGCCGCCGCGGCCGGACTGGATCTCGACGCGATCCTGTCGACCGACGATCTGGTGAGCAGCGACAACGTGTTCTTCGTCGCCACCGGCATCACCGACGGCGAGCTGGTCCGCGGGGTCAGGTACAAGGGCGGCGGAGCGTCCACCGAGTCCCTCGTCATGAGATCGAAGTCGGGCACGGTCCGCCGGATCATCTCCGAGCACCGCCTCACCAAGCTGTCCGCCTACGCCTCGATCGACTTCGAGCACGCCGGCCGGTGAGCGGCGAGCGCTCGGGGCAGGCACTGAGGATCGCCACCTGGAACGTCAACTCCGTCACGGCCCGGCTGCCCCGGCTCAACGAGTGGCTCGGGCTCGTCGAGCCGGACGTGCTGTGCCTGCAGGAGACCAAGACGGCACGGTTCCCCTCGGACCATGCCGAGTCCCTCGGGTACGAGATCGCGCACCACGGTGACGGCCGCTGGAACGGCGTGGCCATTCTGTCCCGCGTCGGCCTCGAGGACGTGTCCCTCGGCTTCGCCGAGCAGCCCGGGTACGCCCCAGAGGACGACGAGACTCTGCTGGCGGTGCCGAAGGTCGAGGCCCGCGCGGTCGGTGCGACCTGCGGCGGTCTCCGGATCTGGTCGGTCTACGTGCCCAACGGCCGGTCGCTCGACAGCCCGCACTTCCCCTACAAACTCGACTGGCTCGACCGCTTCCGGGACGTCGTGGCGAGCGAGCCCCGGCCGCTCGTCGTGACCGGTGACTTCAACATCGCACCGACCGACGACGACGTCTGGGACATCAAGGCGTTCCGCGGCTCCACGCACGTCACACCCGACGAGCGGGCCCGGCTGCGCGCCCTGCTCGAGCTGGGCCTGACCGATGTCGTGCCGCGGCCGATGAAGTACGACAAGCCCTTCACCTACTACGACTACCGCGCCGGCATGTTCCACAAGAACATGGGGATGCGCATCGACCTCGTCTATGCCAGCACGGGCATCACCGTGCAGGACGCGTGGATCGACCGGGACGCCCGCAAGGGCACCGGGCCGTCCGACCACTGCCCTGTCGTCGTCGACCTCGAGCCCTAGAGGAGTTTGGCGAGGGTCGCGGGGGTGCGGG
>JAWWOJ010000507.1:0-6437 GCA_033851885.1 Frankiales bacterium
AGGGCGAGGTGCACCAGCCGGTTGTCGCGGGCGCGGCCCGTCATGCGCTCCGGCTGGTTCTTGTGACTGCGGCCGTCACCCTGAGACAGCAGCACCTCCACCGGCGTACCGACCTGCTCCTGCATCCCCTCGAAGGTGATGCGGTCCTGCAGCGCGGTCAGCCGCTGGTAGCGCTCGGCCACGACCTCGGGCGGCACCTGGTCGGGGAAGTCTGCGGCGGGGGTGCCGGGCCGGGTGGAGTACTGGAAGGTGAACGCCCCGGCGAAGCGGGACTGCGCCACGACGTCGAGCGTGGCCTGGAAGTCGTCGTCCGTCTCGCCTGGGAAGCCCACGATGACGTCCGTGGTGATGGCCGCGTCCGGGATCTGCGCACGGACCCGATCGAGGATCCCGAGGTAGCGCTCGGAACGGTAGCTGCGCCGCATCCGCCTGAGCACCTCGTCGGAGCCCGACTGGAGCGGCATGTGCAGCGACGGGCAGACGACGGGCGTCTGGGCCATCGCGGCGATCACGTCGTCGGTGAAGTCACGCGGATGCGGGCTCGTGAAGCGCAGCCGCTCCAGGCCCGTCGCGCCGACGGCACGCAGCAGCTTGCCGAACGCATCCCTGTCGCCGAAGGACCGACCGTAGGAGTTGACGTTCTGGCCGAGCAGGGTGACCTCGAGGACGCCCTGCTCGACGAGCACCTCGACCTCACGCAGCACGTCGCCGGGACGGCGGTCCTCCTCCTTGCCGCGCAGGCTCGGCACGATGCAGAAGGTGCAGGTGTTGTCGCACCCGACGCTGATGCTGACCCATGCGCTGTACGTGCTCTCCCGCCTGGCCGGCAGGGTCGAGGGGAAGACGTCGAGCGACTCGAGCAGCTCGACCTGCGCCTCCCGCTCGACGCGCGCCCGCTCGAGCAGCACCGGCAGCGAGCCGACGTTGTGGGTGCCGAACACGACGTCCACGTACGGCGCCTTCGCGACGATGAGGCCCCGGTCCTTCTGCGCGAGGCAGCCCCCGACGGCGATCTGCATGCCGGGGTGGGCGTCCTTCACAGGCTTGAGGTGCCCGAGGTTTCCGTACAGCTTGTTGTCGGCGTTCTCGCGTACGGCACAGGTGTTGAACACGACCAGGTCCGGCGTCGAGCCCTCGACCACGGGCACGTAGCCGGCCTCGTCGAGCAGCCCGCTGATGCGCTCGCTGTCGTGCACGTTCATCTGGCACCCGTAGGTGCGCACCTCGTACGTCCGGCTCACCCGGACAAGGCTATGGGTTCGCTGGCGCAGGTTCCTAGGCGCAGGTTCCTAGGCGTAGGTGAAGGTGTAGCTGACCGTTCCGTTCGGCTCGCCCGCCAGGTTGCAGACCCAGAACGTCACGGCCTGCTTCTTCTTGAGCTTGTCGCTGGTCTCCTCGTGGGACGTGCCACCGTTCGAGGAGTCAAGGATGGCGCCCTCGGCGTCCAGGACGTACAGGTCCCAGTCCGTGGACACGGTCGCGTTGCCGGTCGGGTTGGGGCTGTCGAGCACGACGTGCAGCGTGCCCGCGGCGGGGACAGTGAAGGGGTGCTTGTTCTGCGACTGCGGGATCACGCCGCACCCGCTCTTGCCGATCGTGTTGGTCACGTTGGGCGTGGGGTCAGGCAGCAGCGTCAAGGTGTAGCTGCCCTTGATCGGCTTGGGCCTCTTCGTGGCGGCCTGGGCGGGCACGACGCTCACGGCAGCAGCCGTGATCAGCGCGAGGGCAACGACGGGGCGACGCGACATGACAGGGCTCCTGGTGTGCTGGGTCTCGCTGCTGAGTTCGACGTCCGAGAGCCGATTCCTGCCCCGCGATGCGCTCAGCGGTCGGCCGCAGGCTGGTTCCCGCGCTGCACCTTCCTGAACTCACGCGCACCCGAACACGCTGGCCTTGCCCACGCTGAGCGTGGCTGGCCAGACGTGCTGGGTGAGATTGCAGGAAGGCAGTGAGCGAGCCGGCAGTACCTAGTGGTGGGCGACCGCGACGCCGGCCGGCCGTGGAACGGCGCGGTCACGGGGCAGCGCGGTGCTGGCCTTCTGGGCATCGCGTGGTTCGGTGACGTACCCGCCGCCGACGGCCTTGGCGGCATACATGGCGTGGTCGGCGCGCTGCAGGATCTGCGTGCTGCTGGCGTGGCCGCATTGGCCGAACCCGATGCCGATACTGACGCCAATGGTGACGGCCCCGGGGTGGTTCGGGCCCAGGTCGAAGGGCTCGCACAACGCCGCGTGGATGCGGGTGGCGGCGTGTGCGGCGTCCTGTTCCGTGTCCAGTGCGGGGAGCAGAACGGCGAACTCGTCGCCTCCGATACGCGCGACGGTGTCGCCCGCCCGGGCGGTTGCCTGCAGCCGCTGGGTCACCTGGACCAGGAGCGCATCGCCGGCGAGGTGCCCGAGGCTGTCGTTCACCTGCTTGAAGCCGTCGAGGTCCAAGAACAGCAGCGCGCAGTCGGTGCCTTCCCGTCGCGCACGGGCCAGCGTCTGCTCCATGTTGTCGACGAGGGCGAGCCGGTTGGGCAGTCCCGTGAGCGAGTCGTGCAGCGCCTGGTGTTGCAGCTCACCGACCAGCCGCGCGTTCGTCAACGCGGTGGCGGCCTGGTGGGCCAGCCCTTCGAGTCGTTCCAGGAGGTCGGGGTTGCGCTCGAGTCGACTGGTGTCGGTATGAACTCCGGCGGTGACAACGCCGAGGAAGTGCCTGCCACCGACGATGGGCACCACGACCGCGGCTGCGCTGCCCGACCGCTGCAGCAGCTGATGGAAGTAGGCGTCGGTCCCGTCGGCGTGCAAAAACAGTGGCTCGAGCTGCGAGAGCATGGCGCCCAGTGCGGGAGTGTCCGGCGCGCGGACACCGACCTCGCTCAGCGTTGCTACCACGTCGGCAGGCATGTTCACGCTGCCGCCGAGCCGCAGCACCTGCTCGTGCTCGTCCCACAGCAGAACGGACGCGCTATCGCAGTCGACAACGCTCGGCACGGCCGAGGCGAGACGCTGCGCGACGTCATGGGGGGCGGCGACTTCGGCGAGTGACCGCGACAGGTCCAGCAGTGCCCGGGCCGTCTCGTTCTGGCGGCGGGCGTCTTCGAGGGCCCACGCGGTGTCCAGCACGTTCGCCGCGTAGCCGGCGTAGGCAGCGAAGAGCTCCTGCTCCTGGTCGAAGAAGGTGGCGCCTGCTGGGAAGATCGCGGCGAGAACGCCGTACCGTCGTGTGCTCGATGCCACCTCAGCCACCAGCCGAGACGGCGTGGAGACCTGATCGAGCAGGGTCGGAGCGAGCGCCTCGGCTTCATGCTGGGTCAATCCACAGCTGTGCACCCGCAGCCGGTCCTCGGCGGGCATCGTGACGGCGAGCAAATAACGCGTTGCCCGGACGGCCGCGCCCGCTCGTCGGGTGATGAGGTCGAGGGCCACGCCGACGTCCTCTGTGGTGACCAGCTCCGCTGTGGTCATGCGCATGGCGTTCAGCTGCATCTGCACCCCGTCGAGCCGCTCCTCCAAGCGCTGGACCCGGGCCTGGTCCTCGGACTGGCCCACGAGCGGCACGGTGTCCCAACTCAGGGTGTAGGCACACTCCCGGCCGCCCCGCGCTTGGCACTCGCGCTGCGTCACAAGCGCAGGCGGCAGGCCGAAGACCGTGGGGATGATCGACAAGATCCCGAGGGTGAAGTCGCACAGCAGTCGATGTCGTGGGACGCCCGGCGGCGTGGTGCCGACGACCATCGCGTGACCGGCCGACACCTCGCGGGGGGTCAGGGTGAACACGGTGCTGAACTTCGACCCGGACTGCGCGATGCTCTCCAACAGGGCCTCAGGGGAACCCAGCGACCGCAGCAGGTCGACGACCGCCGTCCCGCGGTGCTGGGTCAGCATCTCCTCCCCGATGCGGCGCGCCGCGTCTGGCCGGCCCGTGACCCTGACAGCGGCTTCGAGCAACGCTGTCGCCTGCCGGTAGGAGCTCCACTCCTCGGCATCCTCAAGCTGCGAAGGAAGTCTGGTCTCGCCCGCCTCGGCAAGCAGCTGGAGCACACCTTCGTCGCCGAACTGACCGCGAACCCACCGCACGACGACGGCGGTCGTGGATCCGGAGATGTGAGCGCCGTTCGAGAGGTCCACGATGTCGCTCGTCGTCGCCGGGCCCCCCGCCATCCTCACCGCGCGCGCCGTCAACGTCGGCACCAGTTGCAGCATCGGCGCGCGAGACGCCCGGCCACCTCATCAATTCGGGTACGAAATCTGGGCTGCGCGGTGCGTCCAGGCTGGCAGCGCGCAGGTGGCCCCGAGGTCGCCCTTGCGAGGCGAGGCCCTAATGTATGGGTTTGTCCATGATCGCCGAGGGACGACGGCGTTCTCCTAGGGGGTCTCGTGCTCACACGCCGGTCCATCGTGCTGCTCGCCAGTCTCAGCCTCCTGGCGACGGGAGCACCGGCGGCCACCGCATCCCGTCCACAGCCAGCAGCCTGCTCAGCCGGCGCGGCGGCGGGCGGCGATTGGCCCGCCTACGGCCATGACGCGCTCAACAGCCGCACCCAAGATGCAGAGCACCTCCTCTCACCCGCGAACGTCGGGCAACTCGCGGCTTCCTGGGTGTTCGACACGGCGGCCACCACGAACGGCGCAGACCAGAGTGTGTTCAACGGCACGCCGACGGAAGCCGACGGCTGCCTGTTCGCGGCCTCGACCGGTGGTTTCGTCTACGCCCTGAACGCCTCCGACGGAAAGGTGGTCTGGCAGCGCCAGTTCACCGTGCCGACGGCCGGGCTCGGCGGCGTTTTCGTCGGTGGTCCGGTGGTCGATCACGGTCGCGTGATCGTGTACGTCGATCGCGACTCCGGTCCTTACCTCGCCGCCCTCGACGAGCACACCGGCGAGGTCCTCTGGACGTCGGCGCCGGTCTACAGCTACCCGGGTGGTTACACGAACGCCACACCCCAGGTGTTCGGCGGACTGGTGTTCGCGGGCTTCTCACCGCCGGAAGGTGATCCCAAGGGCGTCGGTGGCTTCGCCCTGCTGGACGCCACGTCGGGTGCGTTGCTGAAGGTCACCTCGACCATCCCCGCCGAGGACGCGAAGCAGGGCTACGCCGGGGGCGGCATCTGGTCCACGCCGGCCTATGACGCGGCGACGCGCTACGCCTACGTCGGTGCCGGCAATCCGTACAGCCGCAACCTCGAGCACAAGAACGTCAACGCAATCCTGAAGATCGATCTCGACCGCGATCGTTCGACGTTCGGCGACATCGTCGGCTCCTACAAGGGCAACGTCGATCAGTACTCGCAGGCGCTGGAGACGCTGTCGCAGACGCCGGCATGCGAGGCCGGATCAGACCAGACGCTTCCGCTCGACGACCCGGCGTGCGGTCAGCTCGACCTCGACTTCGGCGCCGCGCCCAACCTGTTCCGCGACGCGAACGGACGCCTGCTGGTCGGCGACTTACAGAAGTCCGGTGTCTATCACGTCGCTGACGCGGCGACGATGACGCCGGCGTGGACGCAGATCGTGGGCTTGTCCTGCCAGGCGTGCAACGCCGCCTCCACGGCCGTCGACGCCAACGGGGTTTTCCTCGAAGGCACCCCCGGCGGCGTGATGTGGTCGCTGTCCCATGACGGGGCGCGGCAGTGGGCCGATCCGGTGGGCGACGGCGCGCACTACCAGGCGATCAGTACGGCGAACGGCGTCGTCTTCACGGTCGACAACGCGGGTGCGCTGGCTGCCTGGGACGCCGCTTCGGGCGTCCCGTTGCTGCGGCGGCCGCTCAGTCTGGACACCATGAACGGAGACGTCGCCGCGACGAGTGCGGGCATCGCTATCGCCGGCCACACGATCTTCGTCTCGGCGTCAGCGGGGCCGGCGGGCGGGGCGTCGGCGCTCGGGATCGCGCCACCCGATGGCACAGCGACCGGCGTCATCGTGGCCTACCGCTTGCCCTGAACCCGGTCGCGTCAGGTCGCGCGGGAGAAGTCGGGTGACGTCGAGCCATCCGGGTGCGGTCTCTGCGCTCGTGAACCGGGTAGAGCTCTGCGCATGGACATCACCGACCTCGTGCTCGAGGACCACCATCGGCAGCGGCGCATGTTCGCGATCCTGGACGGCATCGACCCGGAAGACCGGTCGTCCCTGACGGCCGTCTGGACGGAGCTGGCCTACTTCCTCGAGGTGCACGCAGCGGCGGAGGAGAAGGTGCTCTACCCAGCGGTGCTGGCGCTGTCGGACCCGGACGCCAGCGAGACCAAGGACGCCATCGGCGACCACAACGACATCCGAGATGCGGTCGGTCGGGCATCGCAGTGCTCAGTCGGCAGTGTCGTCTGGTGGGAGGCTGTCGGTGCTGCCCGCGCGGCTAACACCGAGCACATGGGCGAGGAGGAGGACGAGGTGCTGCCGCACTTTCGTGCACGTGCCGATGTCGCCGTGCGAGACGAGCTCGGCCTCGCCTTCGAG
>JAWWOJ010000524.1:0-9433 GCA_033851885.1 Frankiales bacterium
CTTGCAGGGCGTGAGTCCGGCGGTCGTGGCGGTGACGGAGCGAAGGTTGTCGCGCCCGTCGACCGCCACGCAGTCGGGCCGGTGCAGCATCGTCCCCGTCTTCGTCGCCACCAGGTCGGTCGACGCGGCGGCGGTGGCCGTGGCGGTGCGGCGGGTCTGCGGCTGAGCCTGCGCCTGCATCAGCTCCTCCATCCGGAGCAGCACGGCCTGCATCTCCTCGCGCCCGGTGCGGTTCTCCCGCACCATCAGCGTCATCCAGTAGGCGAAGTAGACGAAGCCGCCGCCCATCACCAGGGCCAGGCCCAACACCCCTCCGGAGATCAGGTAGGGGATCTGCTCGAACAGCAGGACGGTGTGCGAGGCGCCGTACCAGCCCAGCAGGACGAGCACCACGCCCAGCGGCAGCAGGGTGCCCCCGACGACGAGCATCCAGCGGTCGCTGAACGAGAACGTCGCCCGCGGGACCCGCAGGCCCTTGACCTTGGTGGCGAGCCGTTCCTGCCGGATCACGGCGTCGGAGGTGGTCATCGATTCTCCTCGAGAGGGCAGACGGAAGGGACAGCTTCCAGCACCCTGTCAGGCAGGCGCTTGAAGCCGAAGGCCATGAGGGTCGCGCCGAGCAGCCCGAACCCGCCGAGCCACGGCGAGAGACCGCCGTAGAGGGGCTTGGTGGAGGCGGTGCTGCTCGCGGGCGTCAGGGTCTGCGGTGCTGGGACGTCGGTGCCGCCGGTCGTGGGAGGCGCGATCGTGCCGCCCGTCGTCGAGGCGGACCCGGACAGGCCACCGGTGCCCGTGGTGCCGGACGGCAGGGTGCCGGTGGTGCCCGTGAAGCCGCCCGTCCCACCGGTGGAGCCGAAGCTGAAGGCCTTGCCGGCCTTGACGCTGACGTTGGCGCCGCCCATCACCACGCTGAACAGGTGGGACGGGTCGGGCTTGAACACGGCGACCAGGCTGCCGGCGTTGTAGGTGACCGCCGAGCCGATCGGCTTGCCCTGGGGCTGGCTCACGAGCAACGTCAGACCGGCGTGCGACAGCGCGCTGTTGACGGTGTTGGTGAGGGTCGACAGCGCCACCCCGCTGCCCTGCACCGACACGCCCTTCTCGTCGACCGTGACGGGGACACCGGCGACCGTGACGTCCGTGACCTCCGTCGTGCCCTTGGCCGTGGCCGTGGTGCCGTCGGTCGTCGCGGTGGCCGTCGACGTCACGGACCCGATGTGCACGACTCCGGCGATGGTGATGTCGGATGCGCTCGCGGTCGCGGTGGCGAAACCGGTCTTGGGGCCGCTGAGCTTCGTGGTGGTGCTGCTCGTCTGCGGCCCGAACACGCCGAGGCCTGCGGCGGTCAGCTTGTCCACGTGGGCGTCCGCCGACGTGGTCGTGGCCTTCGCGACGGCCTTCATGGTCGCGCCGGGTACGGAGTCGTAGGTGACCGTGTCCGGCGACTGGCCCGTGCGGACCTGGGCGCGCACCGGGTCGTTGAGCATGCGGGTCTGGTCGGGTGCGGCACCGTTGCTGGCGGTGATGATGAGGCTGCCGAGGTCGGCGGCGAGGGCCCCTGGCCACGCGACGGCTGCGGTCGCACTGCCGGTCGGGCCGTTGGAAAGGGTGGACGTGGCGATGGGCACCACGCCGTCGCACCCCTGCAGCCCCGCGGGCGAGGTGTAGCAGTAGGTCGGCTCGCCGACGGTCAGCTGGGCGCCCGGCGCCGACGCCGACAGCGCGTAGGAGCCGAAGCCGGAGCCCGGGTCGTCGGCCGCCGACGCATGCACCGACGGGAACACCCCGATGACGGCGGAGCCGAGCCCCGAGGCGAGGAGCACGAGACCGGAGCGCCTCACGCGGCACCGCCGAGGTAGGCCTCGTTGACGAAGTCGGCGACGTCCGCCGGCTGGCCGACCATCGCGATCCGCCCGCCGGTCATGACCGCGGCGTAGTCGGAGACGGCCAGGGCGGTGCGGGCGAACTGCTCCACGAGCAAGATGCTGATCCCGTCCTGGGCGAGCTGGCCGACGAGCTCGTAGAGCTCGCTGACGATCTTCGGGGCGAGACCCATCGAGATCTCGTCGAGCAGCAGGATGCCGGGGTCTGCGACCAGAGCACGTGACATCGCGAGCATCTGCTGTTCGCCGCCGGACAACGTCCCGGCCAGCTGGTTGCGGCGCTCGCCGAGCCGCGGGAAGCGCGCGTAGGACTTGTCCTGCACCTCGCCCGTCGAGAACGGCGAGGAGTACGTGAACATCCGGAGGTTTTCGTTGACGGTGAGGTTGGGGAAGATCCCGCGGCCCTCAGGGATGCGGCACACACCTGCCTTGGCGAGGTTCTCGGGCGCGACCCGGTTGACGTGCGACCCGGCGACGTGGACGCAGCCGGCCGTCGGGCGGACGTATCCCGAGGCGACGAGCATCGTCGTCGTCTTGCCGGCGCCGTTGGGGCCCAGCAGCGCGTAGACCGTGCCGGCCGGCACCGCCAGCGACACGTCGTGCAGGACCTCGATGCGGCCATAGCCGGCGGTGATCCCCTTGAGCTCCAGGGCAGGTGCGGCCACGGTTAGTCCTCCGCTCCGAGGTAGGCGGCCTGGACCGCGGGGTCTGCCTGCACGTCCTTCGGGTAGCCGACGCAGATGATCCGCCCGAAGTCGAGGACGTGGATGCGGTTGCAGACGCGCATGACGAGATCGACGTCGTGCTCGACGACGAGCACGGCGATGCCCTCCTGGGCCAGCTCGATGAGCAGGTCGCCGAGGGCCTCGCTCTCGGCGGTGTCGAGGCCGGACCCGGGCTCGTCGAGCAGCAGCACCGTAGGTCGGGTCGCGAGGCCGCGGCCGAGCTCGACGAGGCGCGCGAGGCCGGTGGGCAGCATGTCGACGCGCTCGTGCTGGACGTGCCCGAGCCCCACCCGTTCGATCAGCTCGTCGGCCACCTGACGCGGGTCGCTGTGATCGTGCGCCCAGCTCCGCCGGAACTCCGCGGCAGCGAGGATGTTGTCGCGTGCGGTCAGGGTGCCGAACACCTCGAGCCGCTGGAAGGTACGGGCCAGGCCACGCCGCGCTCGCTTGTACGGGGGCAGCGAGCTGACGTCGTTGTTGGCGAGCCACACCCTGCCGTTGGTCGGCGACTCCAGGCCGGTGATGACGTTGAACGTGGTCGTCTTGCCTGCGCCATTGGGCCCGATGAGACCCGTGACCTGGCCCGCGAGGGCGGCGATGGTCGCGGAGCTCACGGCCTGCACGCCGCCGAACCGGACCGACACGTCATCGACGTACAGCGCGACCTCGGGATCGCGCGGGTCATAGGTGTGGTCGACGTGCGGGACGTAGGTCTCCAGGTCGACGGTCTGACTAGGAGTGGACAAGGCGGGCCTCCTCGAAGTCGGGGGCGCCGCTGGCCGAGGGCGGCGGCGTCCGCAGCCCGCGCAGGTAGTGCCCGAGCTTGCTGAACTGGCCGCCGAGCCCATCCGGGTCACGGCCGACGCTGACCGCTGCGAGCCCGGTGAGCAGGTAGGCCAGCTGCAGCTTGTCCGGCAGCCCGTGCACGTGCTTCTGGATCTCGGGGAACATCGTGATGGTCAGCGCGCCGAAGATGGCGCCGGTGATGGTGTTGATGCCACCGACCCGGACGGCCAGCAGCAGAGCGAGGCTGCCGAGGACGGCGAAGTCGTTGTTGGTGACGATGCCGCGCGACGACCCGTAGAGACCACCGGCAAAGCCGGCCATGGCGGCCGCGGCCGTGAACACGACGACCTTCGTGATCGTGGTGTTGACGCCGAGGGTGGCGCAGGCGGCGGGGGAGTCGTTGAGAGCGGTGAGCTGCCGGCCCCAACGACCGCGGCGCACGGCCAGCACGCCGACCGACGCGACCGCGAGGACGAGCGCGCAGAGCAGGAAGAACGTCGACGCCGACTGCGTGTCGAGGCCCAGCAGCTGGAACCGCTTGATCTCGAGCTGCTGCCCGGACCCGAGGTGGAAGTAGAAGAAGGCCTCGTCCATGCCCTTGGCGAAGGCGAAGGTGGCCAGCGCCAGGTAGAGGCCGCGAAGCCGCGCGGTGGCCAGGGCGACCAGCGCTCCTGCCGCGCCCGCGAGCAGAGCCCCCCACAGCAGGCCGAGCACCGAGTGGCCGGAGTGGCCCATCGCCCAGGCGCCGAGCCCGACGAACGTCAGGACGAAGAGCGATGTCTGGCCGCTGTAACCGGTGAGGAGGACGAGCGACAGCAGGGCGATGGCCAGCACCACGACGCTGGTCGCGATGCCGAGGTTGTCCGAGGACAGCAGGCCCGTCAGGAAGACGGCGCCGACGACCAGCGCGACGCCGCCGACGAGGGACTGGCGCAGCCCGGGAACCGTCGGGGCGATGCGACCGGCCGCCGTCGAGGTGCGGAGGCGGGCCGAGGGCAGGAACAGCAGCAGGACCCCGAGGAAGATCATGGGGACGGCCTTGGTGAGCTCGCCGGCGGTGTTGGAGAAGCCAGGCACATGGGGCGAGATGTAGACCGGGTACATCTCGACGAGGATGCCGAGCAGGATGCCGCCGACGGCGGTGCGTGGCAGGCTCTTCAGCCGCCCGAACAGCGCAGCGGCGTAGCCGTTGATGACGAGCAGCGTCAGCTGGAGGCTGCTCAGCCCGACCTTGGGGGCGATCAGGATGCCGGCGAGCGAGGCGAGGGCGGCGCCGATCGCCCAGGACAGCTGCTGGATGCGGGCCGGCGAGGCCCCCGACATCGCGCAGAGGTCGGGGTCGTCGACGACACCACGCATCGCGATGCCGATCCGGGTCCTGGAGAACAGGGTGCGCAGCGCCAGCGCCACCACGATGGCCATCACCACGATGAGGATCTGCTGCCGCGACAGGTTGACGCCCGCGATGCTGGTGCCACCGCCCTTGAACAACTCAGGCAGGACCCGTGACGTCGCCGGGTCCCAGATGTAGTTGGCGGCGCCGAGCAGGAACAGCAGCAGTCCCAGGGTGATCACCAGGGTCACGTCGACCGAGGCGCCGTGCAGCGGCCGGACGAGGACCCGCTCGACCGCGCCGCCGAACAGCGGCGCGAGCACGAGCAGGACGACGGGCAGGGCCACCCACGCCGGCCACCCCCACGCGACGGTGAGCTGCCAGTAGGTGAAGGCGCCGAGCATGCCGATGGCGCCGTGCGCGAAGTTGAAGATGCCCGACGTCGTGTAGGTCACCACCAGGCCGGTCGCGCTCAGCGCATAGACGCACCCGGTGACGAGCCCGACGACGAGAAGCTGGATGAACTCCACGGTCACCCGACCGTGGGGAAGTAGGAGGCGCCCTTGCAGTAGAAGCCGGTCGAGGGCGACGGCGACTGCCGGACGAACTTGCCGTTGACCACCTTGTCGATCAGCCAGCAGACCGCGGGCTTCTTCTGCGCCGGGTTGGCCGCCGCGAACATGCCGCCCGAGTCGTAGTTCGTGAACGTCTTCAGCGCGGTGATCAGACTCTTGCGCGTCGCCTTGGCCCCGGCCTTCTTGAGGGCATCGACGAACAGCATCGCCGAGGTCCACCCGTAGGAGGCGAAGATGTCCTTGGTCTGGTCGGCGTTGACGTAGTTCATCCACTTCTGGAAGTCCTTCACGACGGGGACCTTGGCGGCCTCGTCGGAGTTGAAGAACATCGCGAACTGCTGGTCGTTGATGACGCCCTCGGCGTTGCTGCCGGCCTGCTGCAGGAAGTTGGAGTCGTAGGCGGTGGCTCCGAAGATGAGGGGCCAGCTGACGTTCTGTGCCTTGGCGGCGTTGACGAAGCGAGCGGTGGTCGCGCCGTCTGTCGTGTTGATGTAGGTCAGCTGCACGCCGTCGCTCTTCATCCGGATGATCGCGCCGGTGAAGTCGGTGTCGGTCGCGCCGTAGCTCTCCTGGTGGACGACCTTGCCACCGGAGTTGTTGATCGCCTTGACGGTGTTGGACCACACCGTCGGACCGGTGCCGACGCCGGCGTAGATGGCGCCGATGTGCTGCCACTTCGCGCCGTAGGTCTTGCTGTAGTAGGCCAGCGGGCCGGTGCGCCAGCCGTTGCCCAGCGGAGCGGTGCTGAAGGTCTGGGGCAACGCCGCGGTCTTCGGGCCCAGTGCGTTCGACACGTTCGGGACCCCGGGGTGCTGAGCCAGGACCTGCTCACCGCAGTCGTCGTTGAGCGAGAAGCTGCCGACGAACGCGAACACCCGGCCGACGCGCGTCTGCGTGGCGGACTTGTTCTGACCGCAGTCGAGCTGGCTGTCTCCGAAGTCGATCTTGAGCTGCCGGCCGAAGACGCCGCCCTCGCTGTTGATCTTCGCGAAGTAGGCCTGGGCCCCCACGAAGGCGCCGCGGAACAGGCCTGGGACGGGACCGGAGGAGTCCGCGACGAGTCCCACGGTGACGCTGTTGCCGGTGACGCCGACATCGGTCGACCCGCCGTTGCCCCCGGCGGGCGCGGGTGCGCCCGAGCCGCTGGTCCCGGAACCGCTCGCGCTGCCGGTGCCGGTGCCGCTGCCCGTCGAGCCGGACCCGGAACCGCCACTGCCGGTCGAGCTCGTGCCGGAGCCGGTGGATCCGCTGCCGGTCGTGCTGGACCCCGAGCCGGTCGTGCCGCCGCCTGTCGAACCGTCGCCGGTGCTCCCCCCGCCGGTGGCGTTGCGCCCGAGCTGCTGGTTGGCGGCCTCGGACCGCAGCGAGCTGTCGACCCGGGCGCCGCACGCGGTCATCGTGAGGGCGAGCCCTGCGAGAGCAAGGAGGGCGGGGGACCTTCTGGGCACGTGGTGTTTCCTTCCCGTTCCAGCTGAGGATGCACTGCGGTGGTCGCGCTGTCTGCGGTTGCCGATCATCAGGTGACTGCGATGGCGCGCAGGGCGTCCTGCAGCAGCACCGCCAGGTCGGTTGTCGCGCCGCTGGCCAGCCAGGTGTCGAGGCTGATCCGGACGGCCGACATGGTGAGGGCGCCGACCATCCGTGGCCGGGCGTCGTCGGGCGTGAGGTCGGAGAAGCGGTGTTGGACTGCCTCGGCGATGGCCAGCTCGAAGCGGACGTACAACGCCAGCGTCCATGCGGTCAGCGCGGGCGAGCCCTGCAGCACCCGGACCTGCTGCAGCACGAGGTTGCGGACGTCGGTGTCGAAGCCTCCGGCGAAGCCCATGAAGGTCTCGATCACGGCGTCCATCGCGGACAGCTCCGGCGGCTGCACCTCGAGGTTGTCCACCAGCAGCGTCAGCCACGGGATGCTGAAACCCTCGGCGACGGCCGTCTCCTTGGCGTCGAAGTAGCGGAAGAAGGTGGCCCGGGCGACCTGGGCGGCCGCAGCGATCTCGTCGATCGTGGTGGCGTCGAGGCCCTTGAGCCGGGCGAGCCGTGCCGCCTCGTCAGCGATCCGCTGGTGGGTCGCCCGCCGCTTGCGCTCCCTGAGCCCCGGCTCGACCGTGATCGGCGGCCCCGTGAGCTCGGTCTGAGTGATGTGCGACACAGTCGCAAGTTAGACGAAGTCTCACGAGTTGCACAAGGGGCGCACTTCGGTCACATCGGGATCAGCCGGACCAGCGGTAGGCGGCCAGCGCGCTCAGCTGCGCGGGCCCGGCCTCCTCGACGGTCCACAGGCTGGCGCCGACCGCGCCGCCGCGACGGGCCGCGTCGAGGAACCGCAGCGTCTCCCGCGCCGACGGCGTGCCCCGGCGCCCGCCCTCGCTGCCCATGTCGTAGCCCTGGCCGACCGGTGCCACCGGCAGCAGCCGTCCCAGCTTGCTCAGCGACTCCTGCACCAGCGCCCCCGGCTCCTGGCACGACCAGTAGACCATCGGGGCGAACACGTCGGCATACGGCGGGAACACGGCGTACGGGAAGGTCCGGCGGGCCGACGAGGGCCGGGGCACCGTGGCGACGACCGGCCGCGTCCCGGCGTACCGGCGGACGAGCGACAGGTAGAGACGCAGTCGTCGCGTCGTCAGGTGGGTGCCCTCCGCGGCGGTCTCGACGTCGGGGCTGAAGCCGTCGATGCCGCTGGCGAGCGCGAGCTCAGCGCGGTGGGCGTCGGCGACCGGGTCGGACAGGAACGGGAAGTCCCACGCGATGACCCGCATCCCCGCGGCGTGCGCCTGCCTGACGAGCGCCGGCAGGAACTGGTTGCCGTAGTAGCCCTGCCGCGAGCCGCCCGTCCGGATCCAGATGCTGCGGACCCCGGTGCGACGCGCCTGCGCGACCAGGCCCGCGGTGTCGACCGGGCTCGTGCCGAACGGGGTCGCCCACAGCCCCTTGCCCCGCACGGTGCTCAGGCTCGCCGCCTTGTGCGTCACGGCGAGCGGACGAGGGAGGGCCGCCTCGGCCACGGCCGGCGCGCCGAGCGGCGTGCCGGGTCCGCCGCCTCCAACAGGTCGCGGCGGGCAACCGGTCAGCGGCGGCGTCGCCCCGACGGGACGGTCGAGGGGCGCCGCCCGCGGCGTCGGCCTCGGGACAGCTCGTGGCTGCGTCACGGTCGGCGTCGGGCCCGGTGTCGGGAGCGGAGCCGCCTCGCGCTGGACGACCACGGGTGCGGTCCCGTGGTGGCTCGACGCCGCGATCCCCATGCCGGCCAGACCGGTGAGCAGGCTGCCGACGGCCAGCACACCGACGGCGCGCTCCACGGGCGTCAGCACGTCGGTGTCCCCCCTCCGCGCAGCACCCCGCGCGCTTCGTTGCGCTCGTGATGCTAGGTCGGCACAACGGGGACGGTCCTGCGGACGCGGGAAGCCTGGCGTCGGCGCCAGGCTTCCCGCGTGCTCGGGTCAGGTGCCTCAGCCGTCGACCGCGACCGGGAGCTCACCGCCCAGCACGAGGTAGGTGTCGGGTCGGCGGTCGCGCACGAGGAAGGCTCCCTGCATCGCGGCGCGGGCGTCGGCCATGCCGCCGAAGACGTCGATCTCCGCGGTGACGAGGCCGACGGTCTCGGTGCCCGTCGTCGCGACCACCTCGCCGACCGGGTTGATGATCTGGCTCATCCCGAAGAACTCGATCCCGCCGAGCTCGCCGATGAAGTTCGAGGAGACGAACCAGCGGCCGTTCTCCATCGCACGAACCCGCTCGAACGCGTCGTACTGCTGCACCCAGAGGTTGTCGGTGCCGGTGCCGTGGCCCGGCATCAGCGGCCAGGCGGTCGACATCACCAGGATGTCGGCACCACGGAGGGTCAGCTCGCGGCAGGACTCCGGGAAGGCCTTGTCGTAGCAGATCAGCATCCCGATCCGCCCGAAGGGCGTCTCGAAGACGGGCCAGTCGCTGCCGGGCCGCCAGACCATCTGCTCGCTCAGGCCGACGTGCACCTTGCGGAACTTCCCGATGTAGCCGTCGGGCCCGGTGAGGACCATCGTGTTGTAGACGACCCCGGGGCGGTCGCTCGCCTCGGTCAGGCCGTAGATGACGTGGATGCCCTTCTCGCTGGCCTTGGCGGCGATGGCGTCCACGCTCGGGCCGCCGGGG
>JAWWOJ010000563.1:0-2617 GCA_033851885.1 Frankiales bacterium
TCGCCGACAGCGACCAGCCGGTGGCCTGGCTTCAAGTCGAGCACGCCGACAGCGACCCCACCCGATTCTGGTCGTTCCTGATGCAGGCCATCGGCCAGGCGGTACCACTCCCGGCCGACCTCGCTGCCGTCGTCGTCAGCTCGCAGGGCCATGAGACGGCGGTCGTTTCCGCACTCGTGAACGCACTGACCGACGTCCCGGACCGGCTCGTCGTCGTCGTCGACGACTACCACCTGATCGCGAACGACACCGTGCACCGTGGCGTCGAGCGCCTCATCGAGCTGTGCCCACCGCAGGTGCAGATCGTGCTTGCGACCCGCATCGATCCGCCGTTTCGCCTGGGCCGGCTGCGGGTCCGCGGCCAGCTGCTCGAGGTGCGCGGAGCGGACCTGCGCTTCGCTAACGATGAGGCGCTCGGGCTGCTCGGCGCTGCCGCGCACGTCCTGGACGACGACCTCGTCGGCCTGCTCTGCGACAGGACCGAGGGGTGGGCGGCCGGACTTGTCCTGGCTGGGCTGTCGCTCAAGAACAGTACCGACCCGACTGGCTTCGTCCAGGCCTTCAGCGGTGATGACCACCTCGTCGTGGAGTACCTGCGAGATGAGCTGCTCGGCAGTCTGAATCCCGCGGATCGCCTGCGACTGCTGGAGACCTCCATCCTCGAGCAGCTCAGCGGCCCCCTGGTCGACGCGATCACCGACTCGGCCGGCGGAGCGGCGTGGCTGCGCGAGACCGCGGCCGCGAACCAGCTTCTCATCGGGCTCGGCCGTGGCTGGTTCCGTTACCACCACCTGCTGCGCGATCTGCTCCGGTTCGAGGCAGAGGAGGCCTTGGCCGCGCGCCTCGCCGAGCTCCACTCCCGCGCCGCCAGCTGGTTCGAGGAACAAGGCGACCTCGGGCAGGCCATCAGGCACCGGCTCGCCGCCGGCGACCGGGCCGCGGCAGCCAAGCTGCTCCTCGTAGAAGGCCAGCGGCTGCTCCAGACCGGGCAGGTCCAGACGCTTCGTAGCACCCTCGACGAGCTCGGCGACCTCGTGCCGACCCTGAACTGGTGCGCGCTGCTCTACGGGTGGTGCGAGTACCTCACCGGGCACTACACCGAGGCGGACGCCTGGATCGACACGATGGTGCGCGTCTCCGAGCCCGGCTTCGACACGACAGTCGCCACGTCGCTGCGCATCAACGTGTCGCTGGCTCGCGGCGACGTCGGACCTGCCCTCGAGCTTGCGAGGCACATCGACGGCAGCGGACAGCTCCCGAGGCACAACTGCGACATGGCGACCGCCACGGGAGCCGCCTACGCCTGGGCCGGTCAGGCCGACGACGCACGGCGAGTCCTCCGCTATGCCGCCGACCGCGCCGCCACGGAGGGCTTCCACACCGCCCAGGTCATGGCCTTGGTATACCTCGCAGTGTTGGACCTCACCGAGGGCTCTCCCACCGCCTGGCAGAGCGCCGACGTGGCGATCACGACTGCCGCAGACTGTGGACTCGCGGTCTACCACGGTGTCGGGTCGGCCTACGCGGTACGCGCGAGCACCGGCAAGGATCCTCAGCAAGCCAGAGCTGATGCCGAGCACGCGATCGCGATAGCCCGACGCTGGTCCACCGATCTGGCCCGGGCCTTTGTGCTGACGGCCTGTGCCGACACCCACCTCGGGTCAGGTCACGACGAGGGCGCCCAGCTGCTGGCCGAGGCGCAAGCCCTCGTCGGGCGCTGCCCCGACCCCGGCGTCGTCGGCACGTACCTCTCGCGGGTCGCCGCCCGCTACGGCGCGACCATCCCGTCACCGCGGTCCGCGCACCTGGTGGAGCAGCTCACCGAGCGCGAGACCGCCGTCCTGCTCCACCTGCCCACTGCTCTGTCGCTGCGCGACATCTCCACCGAGCTCTTCGTCTCCCTCAACACCACCAAGACGCACTGCCGAGCGATCTACCGCAAGCTCGGGGTGGACAACCGCCAAGCCGCCGTACAAAGCGCACGCACCCTGCGGCTGCTGTGATCCCGGCGCGGGCTCAGTACTCGCCCTTGATCACGAAGTAGGAGCCGCGGATGGTCCCCGCGAGCTTCGACTTCTGCCGCGCGAACTTGAAACGCTCCGCCAGCTCCTCGGGAACGTCCATCCCCTCGGACAGCTTGAAGCCCACGGCCCGCTTGCCGCTGTCAGCGACGGTGTACATGACGTTGATCGACAGACCGGATTCGTAGAACACGTAGACCATCCGGATGCCGGCTACCTCGAACGACGTCGCCTCGACCGGTGGGGAGGAGATCACGATGTCGCGCTCCTCCTTGAGGACGCGACTCACGAAGTCGACCGCCTCCTTCGCCTTGTTCGCCGGCTCGACCGTGAACACGTGGTCGTACTTGTTCTTGTAGTAGCGGGCCTCGTTGGCCCGGAGGCCGGCAAGCGCCTCGGCGACAGGGGACGACTCGAGGCCGGTCGTGGACACGTTCTCGAAGTCGACGGTGTAGGACACGGAAGCCCTCCGGGATCGCCTGGAAGCGGACGACCCGACCGTACGCCAGGGCCGATCCCTCGACGAGCCACCCCCTACCTCGGCTGAGCTGGCCGGCCGAAAGCTGCGCGTCGATCCGCTGAGGGCGAAACGGGAT
>JAWWOJ010000581.1:0-7857 GCA_033851885.1 Frankiales bacterium
GCCACACGAGCAGGACACCCAGGTTCGCGGCGACGTTCAATCCGAGCAGCGGCCTCGAGGGCCGGACCAGGAGCAGCAGGGACCAGACGACCTGGGTCGTGCCCACCAGCGCGAAGAACGCGCCGTAGATCTCGGCCTGGGCCCAGTGACTCGGCACGACGGCGAGATGGATGCCGCCCGCTGCCGCGCCGGTCGCGGCAACGGACAGCATCCCCAGCCGTGCCGGCCGGCGGCGCGCTGCCGTTCTCGGTCGGGCCTTGAGGTGCTCGACGAGCGCGACCGCGCAGAGGGCGACCAGCACGAACCCGGTGCCCACCAGCAGGTGACCCGCGTGCTGGGCGCCGACCGGGGCCGCCGCCGTCACGGCGTGCCGCGTGGGGAAGGCACCGCGACCGCGAACCGATCGGTCGTCGTCATGGCGTCGGCGAACATCTCGGTCGACATCGGCCGGCCCAGCAGGAAGCCCTGGGCATGGTCGCTCCGCATCGCCTTGAGCGAATCGAGCTGGGAGGAGGTCTCGGCACCCTCGGCCGTCACCGACATCCCCAGCGCGTGGGCGAGCTCGATGATCGCGGTCACGATCTGCGAGTTGGGGTTGTCGGTGCCGAGGTCACCGACGAACGACCGGTCGATCTTCACCGTGTCGACGGGCAGCTGCTTGAGGTAGCTGAGGGAGGAGTACCCGGTGCCGAAGTCGTCCAGCGCGAGCGACACCCCGAGGGTGCGCAGCGCGTTGAGCACGGGCAGGGTCTGGTCGAAGTCCTTGATGATGGACCCCTCGGTGATCTCGAGGCAGAGCGAGGACGCTGCCAGCCTGCTGTCGTGCAGGGCCTCGGCGACGGTCCCGACGAGCGCCCTGTCGACGAGCTGCCGCGGCGACAGGTTGACAGCCACGGTGAGCGCTCGTAGCTCGGGGTACTCCGTCTGCCAGGAGGCGGTCTGCCGGCAGGCGGTCCTGATCACCCACGCGCCGAGCGCGATGATCAGACCTGACTGCTCGGCGGCGGTGATGAATTCGGAGGGCGCCAGCAGACCGCGCGTGGGGTGCTGCCAGCGCACGAGCGCCTCGGATCCGACGAGCTCGTGGGTCGCCACGTCGAAGATCGGCTGGTAGTGCAGCACGAACTGGCCCAGCTCGAGAGCTGCGCGCAGCTCGACCTCGAGCTCCGTGCGCCGCAGGGCGGCGGTGTGCAGGCTGGGTCGGTACTCGCAGAGCCGATTGCCCCCATCGCGCTTGGCCTCGTACATCGCGAGGTCGGCGTTGCGCAGCAGGTCGGCCGCGCTCATCCCCTCCTCGGCGAAGGCCAGTCCGATGCTGGCGAAAGCGGCCAGGTGGAAGTCGCCGATCAGGATCTCGTCCTGCAGGCAGATCAGCAGCCGCTCGCCGATCGCCTTCGCCTCGTCCTCGGTCGTCAGGTCGGTGAGCACGATCGCGAACTCGTCGCCGCCCAGCCGGGCCAGCTCGTCGCCGAACCTGAGCTGCCGCCCCAACCGGCGCGCGAGCGCGATGAGAAGCTCGTCACCCACCTGGTGCCCGAAGGCGTCGTTGGCGTCCTTGAAGTTGTCGAGGTCGATGAACAGCACTGCGGTGCTGCGCCGACCCTTGCTCTGCAGCGTCCGGTCGAGAGTGTCCAGGAGCGCGACCCGGTTGGGCATGCCGGTGAGTCCGTCGCGCAGCGACTCCTGCTCGGTCAGGCGCCAGCTCAGGACGTTGGCGGCGCTGGCGGCGAGCACGAACGCGCCATGGATCATGGCGTAGCGCCACGGGTGCGCCATCGCGCTGGGGTTGTTGTAGACCAGCTTGGGATCCAGCGCGCCGACGATCCCGTGTTCGCCGACGACGTAGAGCAGCGCGAGCAGGAACGGCAGCCAGGCCTGGTAGAGCGTGAGAAAGGCGAGGATCACGAAGAACTGGAAGTGCGCCTCGATGGACCCGCCACTGAGGTGGACGAGCACGGAGGCGCCGATCACGAGGCCGAGCGAGGCACTCGCGGAGCGCACGTTGCGGCTGAGGGACCGGAGGCTGGCACCCACAGCGGGTACGAGCAGCACCCCGACCTGCACCGCCGCGTTGAGGGGCGTCAGGTCGCGGAAGAGCGCGAACGCGTAGAGCAACGGCAGGTGCGCCCAGAGCAGGACCGTCAGACCGAAGTGCCGCTGCTGCCATACCTCGTCCGACAGCCGGCGCCCCTCCGGCAGGAACCACGGGCGGCGGAGCAGCCGGTGGCGCAGTGAGGCCTGCTCGGCATCCGCCATCCCGTGCCTGAAGCTGCTGAGAGTCATGGCCCGTCCGCTCTGACAGCGGCTGGCGAGGTTGGCCGGCCGTCTGTTGACCATCGGGCGGGACAAGGGTGGAAATGGAGCGTTCAGGCGCGAAATCGCTAGAAGGGACTAGCCGTCCCGGCAGGAGGCTCATCCAAGGTGCGGGGGTCCACTCGTCCACTTGGCGGCTTTTGCAGGTTTTCGCCCCATTCGCGGATCAGGGGATGAACAGCTGGCGGACCGCCGATCCGTCGGCCAGGGCGTCGAGAGCCTGCGGCACGTCGTCGAGCCGGAGTACCGCCGAGGTGAGGCGCTCCACCGGCAGGCGACCGTCCTGCCAGAGTCGCACCAGCCGCGGGATGTCGCGTTGCGGCGCCGCTGAGCCCATGTAGGAGCCGAGCACCTGACGGGCCTCGGCCACCACCTGCACGGCCGGGACGGACAGCATCCGGGACGGGTGCGGCAGCCCGACGAGCACGGTCGCGCCACCGCGTGCCGTCATGGCGAAGGCGTCGGCCATGGCCTGCTCGTGGCCGACGGCCTCGACGACGTAGCGCGCTCCTCCGCCCGTGAGCTCGCGAACCTCCTCGACGGACCCCGCCCCGACCGCGTGCGTGGCCCCGAACGACAGCGCGAGCTCGCGCTTCGCCTCGAGGGGATCGACGACGACGAGCGGGTCCGCCCCTGCCAGCGCCGCGCCCATCACCGCCGACAGCCCCACCCCGCCGAGCCCGACGACCACGACGCTGTCACCGGGGCGCACCCGCACCGTCGACTCGACAGCGCCGGTGCCTGTCAGCAAGGCGCACCCGAACAGGGCCGCGGTCTGTCCCGGCACCTCCGCCGGGACCACGACAGCTGAGCCGCGGTCGACGACCACGTGGCTGCTGAAGGCGCTGACCCCGAGGTGATGGTGGACCCGGGTCCCGTGATGCGACAGGCGATGTCCGCCGCGGAGCAGCTCACCGGCCGCGTTGGACGCGGCCCCGCGCCGGCACAGTGCCGGCTGTCCGCTGGAGCACTCGGCACAGGTCCCGCACGAGGGCACGAAGACGAGGACGACGCGGTCCCCTGCGACGACATCGTGCACCCCCGCGCCCACCTCCTCGACGACACCGGCAGCCTCGTGGCCCAGTGCCATCGGGAGCGGCCGGGGCCGGCTGCCGTCCACGACCGACAGGTCGGAGTGGCACAACCCGGCGGCCTCGACGCGGACGAGCAGCTCACCCGCCCGCGGAGCCGCCAGGTCGAGCTCGAGGACCTCGACCGGCCGGGAACCGGCATAGGGCCGCGGCCGACCCATCTCGGTGAGTACGACGCTGGTGACCTTCAACGCGACTGCTCCTCGACGGTGTGGCAGGGTCTCGGGGTGCCCGTGACCGAGGATCCTAGGGACCTGCGCCGCAGCGACTTCCCGGTGCTGCGCGAGGTGCCGACGCGCTGGTCCGACGTCGACGCCTACGGCCACGTCAACAACGTCGTGCACTACGCCGTGTTCGACACCACCGTCAACGCCTGGCTCATCGAGACGACGGGCGAGGACGTCCGGGCATGGCCCGCTCTGGGTCTGGTCGTCGAGACGTCCTGCCGTTACCTCGCGGAGCTCGACTTCCCCGCCCCGATCACGGCGGCCCTCGACGTGGAGCGACTCGGCACCAGCTCGATCAGCTATCGGCTCGCGCTGTTCGGGACGGGCGAATCGCCCGCCGCGGTCGGTCGCTTCGTGCATGTCTACGTCGACCGCCAGACCCGTCGCCCGGTCGCCGTCCCCGACCCGGTCCGCGCCGCCGTGCACGCCCTGCGGTGAGCCCGAGCTATCAGACGGAAAGCTTCGGCGCTGGGGTGCGCAGGTGGGTGGCGAGGTCCCGTGCCATCAGGCGGTAGCCCGCGCGGTTGGGGTGGAAGTGGTCCTTGCCCAGGAAGCCCCGGTCGAGGCGGTGGTAGCCGAACTGGCTGACGTACTGCAGGCCGAGGTCGGCCGCCGTCTGCTCCAGGATGGCCTCGGCCTCGTCGAAACGCGGGCCTTCGTGGCCGTGCGGTGTGAAGCCACCGACGAGAACCAGACGTGCGCCCGGCTGCCGGGCGCGGAGGTAGCCGACGACCTCGGCGATCCTCGACGCCATCGCCGGGAGGTCGCCGTAGAGCGCGTCGTTGGTGCCACCCTCGAGCACGATGACGTCGTAGTGCCGACGCTGCAGGTACCGGTCGTGCTTCAGCCGGTCGAGGTAGGGCTTGCCGTGCTTGCCTCCGGTCGTGAATCCGGTACCGCCGAACGCGTCGACAGTGGGCTGCCAGCGCAGCAACCGCGAGGTGTCGGTGGGCAGCACCGGTCGCTTGGGGGTGACGCCGGTGCCGGCGAACAGGCTGTCACCGAAGAACAGCGCCTGCGGCCGATCGCTGGCCTGCGAGGACGACTCGAAGACCAGCACCGTGCAGAGCAGTCCGGCGAGCACCGCGAGCACGATGGCGGTTCGAGAGTGGGGACGCACCCCTTCATCGTGGTCGAGCGCCAGGATCCGCGCAGCCGAATGCCCGGGGTCTCACCTCACCGCGACTTCGGCGTATCCGCCCGTCGATGCGGCCAGCTGCGGCACCCGCTCCGGCGGGGTCAGCCAGCGCGCCACGGCGACGCCGATGAGTGCCGCGATCAGGATGGGCACCCCGAACCACGGCGGTCGGATCCAGCTGCGGCCCCCCGGTGCCAGGTAGATGCAGAGCGCCCCCGAGAAGCCCGCCAGGAACGCGATCCGTCTCCGGTCGGTCGTCACCGAGAGCGGTGTCAGCGCCCAGGCGAGATACCACGGCTGCTCGCTGAAGCTCAAGCAGAACAGCAGAAGCAGCGCACCTCCGGCCGCCGTCAGGGGCTGAGTACGGCGGAGCAGTGCCCGTCCCCAGAGGGTGACGAGCAGGATCCCGAGCAGTGCGCTCACGCCGTACTCCACGGCAGTGTCGACGGCGCTACCGGCCCCGGCGCCGAAGACCTGGCCCGCCAGCGAGGACAGGCCGCGACGCAGACCCCACGGCATCGACCAGATGGAGGGCCGCGAGCCCTGGTCGGCCAGCACCCTCACCCAACCCCAGCCCAGCCCGGTGGCCACGGTCACCGCGACGGAGACCACGGCGGCGACGACGCCCGTGACGACCAGCATCCGCCAGCGCGGCCGCGCCATGGTGGAGAGCAGGGGTACGAACGGCAGGGCCACGAGGGCCGGTGCCTTGATGAGCGCCGCGAGCGTGACGAGCGCCACACCCATGACCAGTCCCAGCAGGTCCGGCCTGGTGCGGGTCACCATCAGGCCGGCCGCGAGCAGCCCGAGCATGAGCAGGTCGTTGTGCGCACCTGCCACGCCGTGCAGCAGCAGCAGCGGGTTGAGCGCGGTGATCCACAGTGCGCGCTGGACCGGGACGCCGACACTCGTCGCCAGTCGGGTCAGCGACCACGCCAGCAGGGCGAGCCCGAGGACTGCCAGCCCGCGGATGAGATAGATCGACACCACCAGGTGATTGCCCGGCAGGCCGACGGCCAGTCCGGTCAGCCACAGCCAGAACGGGCCGTAGGGCGCCGGGCTGAAGCGCCAGACCGGGTCGACGTTGAAGGACCACTTGCTGGTCGGCTCGTAGTCGCCCGGCCCGTAGACATAGGCGTCGATGTGGTTGGCCACCAGGTGGCCCTGGCCGGCGTAGGCGTAGATGTCGGCACTGAACAGCGGCGGCGCGACCAGCAGTGGTAGCGCCCAGGTCGCGCACAGCACGAGCACCTGGCCCGGGGTCACCTCGCGAAGCCGACGACCCACCAGCGCCCAGCTGACCAGCAGTCCGAAGAGGGCGAAGTAGCTGACCAAGGTGCACACGGTGCGCAGCCCCACGTTTTCGCGCAGCGCCATCAGGTGCAGCTCGCTCGCGATCACGTCCTTGGCGCCGGTCTTCGGCACGGCGCCGGCACCGATGCCCGCGACGGCAAGCGCCGACGTGCTCACGAACCCGATGACCTGCGACCGCCGCAGGACGCCGGTCGGGAGCAGCCAACCGGTCGTGTTCAACGTCACCTCACCTTCCTGGTCAGGCTAGCGAGTGCCCCTTCCAGCGACCTCGCAGGCTGCAGGCGGTTGATCCCCAGCCGCACCGGGCACGGTCACGGAGTGCCTGCTGCCCCCGCTACGGCGACACGAACCGTCCCTGTTGCGATTTCCTCCGGTCGCACCCGGCTGCTCGGACACGCCCCAGCGCTCGACGGGCTGCGCGGCATCGCCGTGGCGCTCATCGTCGTCTTCCACTTCGCCGGGCACTACGTCCTGCACGGCGCGACCATCAGCCTCGACGTGTTCTTCGCGCTGTCCGGGTTCCTGATCACCGGGCTGCTGCTCGACGAGGTCCGGGTCGCCGGGCGGGTCGACCTGCGCCGCTTCTACGTACGCCGGGCAGGTCGCCTGCTGCCCGCCCTGCTGCTCATGCTGGGCACGTGGACCGTGCTGCTGCTGCTGTTCCACGACCAGTCATGGATGGGCGCGGTCCCGGCCAGCAACGGCTCCGGGCATCCGATCCCGGTCGCCGGCGCCCTGAAGAACGTGGCCGCCGCGCTCTTCTACGTCGCGAACTGGGACGTGATCGCCGGCGGCACCGACGCCCCTCTCCAGCACCTCTGGTCGCTCGCCGTGGAGGAGCAGTTCTACATCCTCTGGCCGGCCGCCCTGCTGCTGCTGATGACCCTCCGGACTCACGGACGCCGGCTCGTCCTCGGCACCGTGATCGCCGCGTCGGTGCTCTGGTCGGCGTGGCTCTGGCAGGCCGGGTTCAGCAGCAACCGTCTCTACTTCGGCACCGACACGCGCGCCGCCAGCCTTCTCATCGGCGCGTTCGCTGCCCTCGTCTGGCACCGGCGCAAGGCGATCGGTGCGACCGCTCCGTTCGCCGCCGGCCGGGCCTGGCTCGGGGTCGTCGCGTTCGTCGCGATCATGCTGGGCCTGCAGGAGAACGAGTGGAAGTACGTCGTCGTGCCGTCGGTCGTCGCGCTGTGCACCGTGCAGGTGATCGCGCACGTCACCGACAGTCCCGGCAGCCTGCTGACCCGCGGCCTCTCGGTCCGCTGGCTGACCTGGCTCGGCCGTCGCTCCTACGCGCTGTACCTCTGGCACTACCTCTGGGCGACGTGGACCCATCCGCTGACGCCGGCCGTCGGCATCCCGCTCGGTGTGGCGGGCTCGCTGCTCTGCACGGTCGTCTCCTGGCGCCTCGTTGAGCAGCCCGCCCTGCGCTGGGTGGCCGCACGCCAGCAGCGCCAGCCACTCGTCAGCCGGGCGTGACGCGCTTCCAGAGCTCGAAGGGCTGCCGCCCGCCGCGATGCCGCGCGAGCACGGCGAAATGCGTCACCGCGTACTCCCGGGTCGCGGCGTCCCACTCCGGGAAGTCCGTCGGGTCGTGCCGCAGCAGCAGGAACTGCGAGGCCCGCATCTGTGCCACCGTCGCCTGCTGCCATGGGATGTCGGCGACGAAGCCTGCCGGGTAGAAGCTCGTCCGGTTCGGCCAGTCGGTGTTCTGCGTGAGGGCGACACCGCGGCCGTCGACGTAGGACGGGCAGGTGGGCGACGAGGGCTGGTA
>JAWWOJ010000583.1:0-7860 GCA_033851885.1 Frankiales bacterium
CGGCAGGCGTGTAGAGCTTGCGTGCGCGACGGTCGTCCACTGCGGTCATCGAGGCGCTCCAGGTCGTGGGCGGGGCAGTCAGCGTGGCTCTCGACTGCCATCAGGGTCAATCGATCAAGGCACCGCTGAGCAATCTGCTCAGCTTGCTGGCTTACGCGTCGTCTGTCGTGCGCGGGCTGCCCAAGTCCTGGAGCAACGGGCCGACCCGGAACGGCACCCGGGTCTTGAGCACGACCTGGGTCGTGGTGGACACGACCCCCGCGGTCGACAGGATGGAGTGCACGACCCGCTGCAGGTCATCCGTCGACCGGGCGGCCACCCGCACGAGCAGGTCGCCCGTCGAGCCGGCGACCTCCTCGACCAGCAGGACGGCGGGATTGGCGGCCAGCCCCGCGACCGCCTCCTCGATCTCGGCGTGCCGCAGGTTGATCGCCACCACGGCGGCCACGTTGAACCCGAGCTGCCGGATCTCCACCCCGCGGTCGTTGGGGCCGAGGACCCCCTCGCGCTGCAGTCGCTCGAGCCGGGCCTGGGCGGTGTTGCGGACCACCCCCGCCCGTTCGGCGAGCTCGCTCACGGTGATGCGGGGGTCGGCGACGAGCGCCTGCAGGATGCGTGCGTCGACCGCGTCGGGGGTGAACACGAGCCGAGCCTAAGGTGCAACCGTGCCCACAGCTCTCATCACCGGAGCCACCGCGGGGATCGGTGCCGCGTTCGTCGAGCCGTTGCGAGACCGCGGCTACGACCTCGTCGTGGTGGCCCGTGACGCGGACCGCCTGGCCCGCCAGGTGCCGGACGCCGAGGTCATCGCCGCCGACCTCGCCACCGAGCAGGGCTGCGCACACGTCGAGAAGCGACTGGCCCAGGGCGTCGACCTGCTCGTCAACAACGCCGGCCGCGGACTCGGGGCGCCCTTCGACGAGAGCGTCCTCGAGGACCAGCTCGCGATGCTCGACCTCAACGTGCGTGCGGTGCTGCGCCTGACGCACGCGGCGCTGCCACCGATGCTGGCGCGGGGCAGCGGCACGATTCTCAACATCAGCAGCGTGGCCGGCTTCTCCGCCGGAGTTCGCGGCGCGACCTACTCCGCGTCGAAGGCCTGGGTCACCAACTTCACCGAGTCCCTCGACCTGCAGTACCGCCACCGCGGCGTGCGGGCAGTGGCCGTCTGCCCCGGCTTCACGCACACCGAGTTCCACGACCGCGCCGGCATGGACATGGGTGCCGTCCCGAAGCGGCTCTGGCTGTCGCCCGAGCAGGTCGTACGCGAGGCGCTCCGTGACCTCGACCGGGGCCGGACGCTGAGCATTGCCGGCCCGCAGTACAAGGCGATCGTCACCGCAACGAAGCTGCTGCCCACCGGGCTGCGACGCCGGGCGTCGGCGATCGCGAGGAAGCGGCTCACATGACCGGCGTCTAAGGCCGGACGACCACCAGGCTCGCGACGACCTCGGTTGCCGACCGCGCCAGATGCACCCGGTGCTCGCCCGGATCCTCGTACCAGCCGGCCTTCTCACGCCAGCCTGTGCTCGAGCCGGCCGGGACGACCGAGCCATCCCCGAGACGCTCCTGGAGATACGCCGTCTCGGAGGTCGCCGGGTCCCAGTACGCGAACGCCCTGTCCCCCAGCTGCAGCCGCACCGTCTCGGTCTGGCCCGGGTCCAGCCAGACCTTCTGGAAGGCGTGCAACTCGCGGCGCGGCCGGAACAGCGGCCCGGGTGGCGGTTCGACGTAGGCCTGCACCACCTCGGCGCCGCGGCGATCGCCGGTGTTGGTGACCGTCACCTCGACGCCGTCGCCGGTCACCCGCGGGTCGGTCCACGAGAAGGTCGTGTACGACAGCCCGTGACCGAACGGGTAGCGCACCGGCAGCCGACGCGAGCCGTACCAGCGATAGCCCACCAGCAGCCCCTCCGCGTAGCCGACGTGGTGGTTGCTCCCCGGGAAGGCGCCGTACGACGGGGTGTGCTCGATCCGCAGCGGCACCGTGACCGGGAGGCGACCACCGGGCTCGGAGACGCCGAGCAGCACGTCAGCAAGTGCCTCCGCCATCTCCTGTCCGCCGAGCCACGGGACGACGATGGCCGCCGCCTCGTCCGCCCAGTCCATCTGCACCGGCGCGCCCGCGTTGACGACGACGACCGTCCTCGGGTTGGCCGCGCAAACCCGGCGTACCAGCTCGTCCTGCGCACCCGGCAGGTGCAGCGAGTCCCGGTCCTCGCCCTCGCTCTCCCACTCGTCGCTGGTGCCGACGACCACGACCGCGACGTCAGCGTCGCTCGCCGCCTGCACTGCCCGCGCCATCAGGTCGACGTCCGCGGGCGGCCGGTGGCCGACCTTGCAGCCGTGCAGGATCACGGCGCCCTCGGTGCTGTAGTCGATGACCACCTCGACCGACGCGCCGGCTGTCAGCTCGACAAGCGCCTCGACCTCGATCGAGCCCAGACCGAACAGTTCGGTCCCGGGCGGGGGCACGTCCACGAAGCCGTCCAGGACCACCAGGCCGTCCACCGTCACGCGCGCTCGGCCGGCCTGCACCAGCGCGAAGCGGTGCAGCCCGGTGTAGCTGACCGTGAGGGTGCCCCGCGCCGTGAACGAGAACCGGTCGGCGTCGAGCCCCTCGAGGGGCGCGTCAAACCACAGCAGCCGGCCGTCGCGCTCGGTGCTCGTGCCGACCACCTCCCCGTCGCGATCGGAGAAGGTGACGTCGAAGGCGATCGCGATCGGCCGCACGGTCTTGTCGATCACACAACCCGGCTCCACGACGACCTTGCCGACCCGCTCGACGAGCACGTCGGCGAGGGAGCGGGCGTAGTGGGCACGCAGCTGTGCCGAGCCGCCACCCATGATGTGCGCACGGGTCGCGTTGGGACCGATCAGCGCGACGGAACCCTTGCCTGACAAGGGAAGCAGCCCGTCGTTGCGCAGCAGCACGGTCGAGTCGGCACAGGCGCGGCGTGCGACGGCCCGGTGCTCGGGCAGGTCGACTGCCCGCTCGGGCGCAGGGACGTCGCGCCACGCGTCGAGTCGGTCCACCAGCGTCAGCCAGCGACGCACGATGGCGTCGAGGGAGGCCTCGGGCAGCGCGCCGGTGCGGACCGCATCGGCGAGCGGAGCGCCATAGAAGCGGACCGGCCCGGGCATCTGCAGGTCGAGACCTGCGGCAGCGGAGCCGAGCGTGGAGCCGACGGCGAACCAGTCGGTCATGACGACGCCATCGAAGCCGAGGTCGTCGCGCAGCAGGTGGAGCAGCTCGGGGTCCTCCGAGCACCAGCGCCCGTTGAGGCGGTTGTAGGAGGTCATGACAGCCTGCACACCTGCAGCGGCGGCATGCTCGAACGGCACGAGGTAGACCTCGCGCAGCGCCCGCTCGTCGATGTCGCTGCTGATCGTGGTGCGCTCGTGCTCCGCCTCGTTGCCGACGAAGTGCTTGACCGTCGCGGCCACACCGCGGCTCTGCACGCCGCGGACGAAGCCGGCCGCGATGCTCCCGGAGAGCAGCGGATCCTCGGAGTAGCACTCGAAATTGCGGCCGGCCAGGGGCGACCGGACGATGTTGACCGTCGGCGCGAGCAGCACCCGCGCGGACTTCGTACGAGCCTCCTCGCCGAGCACGGCTCCGACCTGTTCGACGAGGGCGGGGTCCCAGGACGCGCCGAGTGCCGAGCCGCAGGGGACGCAGGCGGCACTCACCCGGCCGGCGCCGAGCAGCGCGGAGCCGCGAGCACCGTTGGGCCCGTCGGTGACGGTCACAGCCGGGATGCCGAGTCGTGGGATGCCCGGCACGGTCCACATGTCGGCACCGCAGGTGAGCGACGCCTTCTCGTCGAGGGTGAGCTCGGCCAGCAGTCGCTCGACGTCGGTCACGTGGTGGAGGTTAGGCCCCGCTCGAGGTCGAGCAGCAGCTGCTTGCGCTCGAGGCCACCGCCGTAGCCGGTGAGGCTGCCGTTGCTGCCGACCACCCGGTGGCACGGGACGACGATGCTCACCGGGTTCCTGCCGTTGGCGAGGCCGACCGCGCGGACCGCTGTGGGCGAGCCGATGTGCTCGGCCAGCTCGGCGTAGGACCACGCCTCGCCGTAGGGGATCTGCGCCAGGCCGGCCCAGACGCGCTGCTGGAAGGGCGTGCCGGCGACGGACAGCGCGACGTCGAACTCCTTGAGCTCCCGGGCGAAGTAGCCCGCGAGCTGTTCCTGGAGCTCGGGCAGCACGGTGTCGTCGCGGCTGCTCTCGAGAGCGGGCATGTGCCTGTGCTCCGTCATGTAGAGACCGGCGACGGCGCCGCCGCGCTCGACGAGGGTGAGCGGACCGAGGGGTGAGTCGACGATCGCGTGGGTCATGAAGTGCCTCCTGGCATCTGGTTGATCGGGTGGTCGCCGAGCGCCCACAGGTGCTGCACGGCATAGGCGCGCCACGGGCGCCAGCGGTCGGGCTCGACAGGACCGAGGGCCTTGAGGGCCTGGGTGATGCCGAGGTCTGTGGGGAGGAAGGCGTCGGGGTCGCCGAGGGCACGCATCGCGACGGTCTCGACGGTCCAGGGGCCGATGCCTTTCAGGGCGGCCAGCCGGGCGCGCGCCTCGCCGCGGTCCGCACCGGGATCGAGGTCGAGGTCGCCGCTCGCCAGGGCGGCGGCCAGCCGGAGCACGGTGTCCCGCCGGGACTGCGGCATGGCGAGGTGGTCGCCGGCGTCGAGGAGCTGCTCGGCCGTCGGGAACAAGTGGGTCAGGGTGTCGTCCTCGACCGGGTCGCCGAGCGCGGTGACCAGCCGTCCGGCCAGCGTGCGACCCGCGGCGGTGCTGACCTGCTGGCCGAGGACCGCTCGGACGGCGAGCTCGTGCGCGTCGACCGTGCGGGGGACGCGACGGCCAGGTGCCTTACGTACCAAGGGTTCCAGCTGTGGGTCCTCGCTCAACTGGGCGTCGATCGCGACCGGGTCCGCGTCGAGGTCGAGCAGTCGTCGGCAGCGAGCGATCGCGGCGGAGAGGTCGCGCATGTCCTGCAGCCGCAGGGTGCAGGAGATGTACTCCGGGGTCGGCGCGAGGGCCACGGTGCCGTGTCCGTGCGGGAGCCGCAGGGTGCGCCGGTAGGCGCCGTCGCGCCACTCCTCGACACCGGGCACAGCGGTCGCGACGAGGTGGCCGAACAGGTTGTCCGGGAACAGCGGCCGGCGGAACGGCAGCCGCACGGTCACGGTGCCCTTCGCGGGCGTCCCCGGCTTCGCCTTGGCGCGCAGCTCCTTCGGGGTCGCGGCGAACACCTCTCGCACCGTGTCGTTGAACTGCCGGACACTGCCGAAGCCGGCGGCGAACGCGACGTCGGCCAGTGCCAGGCCGGTCGTCTCGATCAGCAGCCGAGCCGTCTGCGCGCGCTGGGCGCGGGCCACGCCGAGCGGGCCGGCCCCCAGCTCGGCCAGGAGCGAGCGCTCGAGCTGCCGGCGGCTGTATCCCAGGCGCCGCGCCAGCCCGGGTACGCCCTCGCGGTCGACGACCCCGTCGGAGATGTGCCGCACTGCCCGGGCCACCAGGTCGCCGCGGACGTCCCACTCCGGGCTGCCCGGGCTGGCGTCGGGACGGCACCGCTTGCAGGCCCGGAAGCCGGCTGCCTGTGCACTCGCCGCGGTCGGGTGGAACTCGATGTTCTTGACCTTCGGCGGTACGGCGGGACAGCTCGGGCGGCAGTAGATGCCAGTGGTCCGGACGGCGGTGAAGAACCATCCGTCGAAGCGGGCGTCCTTGGCCCGGACGGCTCGGAGGCACTGCTCCGCGTCTTCGTGCATGCGCCCATCGTGGCCCGCCGAACTCCTGGTGTCTGGCGGTTTTGCGACATGGACCTCGGCAGCTCAGCAGCAGGCTGTTCCGCTGCTGACCGGCTCCCCGCAGCAGGTGCCTCCGACAGGCGCGCCGGCACCGAAGGTCTCGCTGTCTGCCAGCACGGTATAGACCTCCCAGCGCTCGCCGGCCGGCCCGTTGACCCAGACCTTGTCCTGGGTGGCGAAGCAGCAGGTCTGGCCGATCTCCTCGAGGGTGAACAGGCCTTCGTCCGTCAGCCGGGCGATCTCGCCGTGCACCTGCTCGGACGACTCGACCTCGACGCCGAGGTGGTTGACGGAGCCGCCCTGTCCGGGGTTCTCGATGAGGACCAGCTTGAGGGGCGGCTCGGCGATGGCGAAGTTCGCGTAGCCGGGCTTCACCTTGTGCGGCTCGGCGTTGAACAGCTTGCTGTAGAAGGCGATCGAGGCCTGGAGGTCGTCGACGTTGAGGGCCAGCTGGACGCGGCTCATGAGGATTCCCTTGTTCGGTGGAGGTCTTCGAGGCTGCCAGTGATTTGATGTTTGTCAAGTTCGATGTATGTTGAACTAGTGCCCAAGGCCCTCCCCCTCCTCGACGTCTCCGCCGCCGTCTGCTGCTCGCCGATCGCCGCCGGCGCCATGAGCGAACAGGACGCGCTGCAGATCGCGCTTCGCCTCAAGGCGCTCGCCGATCCGGTGCGCGTCCGCCTGATGTCGATGGTCCTCGCCTCCACCGACGGCTGCTGCACCTGTGACCTCGCGCCCGCGGTCGGGGTCACCGAGGCCACCGTGAGCCACCACCTCAAGAAGCTCAGTGAGGCCGGCCTCGTCGAGGGGACCCGCGACGGCATGAACGTGTTCTACCGCCCGCTGCGCGACAACCTCGGTGCGCTCTGCCGCACGATCGACCCCACGTGCTGCTGAGACGCGCGTTCGCCGAGCTGCTCGGCAGCGCGTTCCTCGCCACCGCCGTGGTCGGCTCGGGCATCATGGCGGCCCGCCTCAGCACCGACGCCGGCCTGCAACTGCTCGAGAACAGCATCGCCACCGGCGCGGCGCTGATCGCGCTGATCCTCGCCCTGGGTCCGGTGTCTGCTGCGTTCAACCCGATCGTCACCCTCGTGGAGCTCGGCTTCAGGGCGGTCAGGGTGCGAGACGCCGCAGCCTTCGTCGTAGCCCAGTTCCTCGGCACAGCAGGCGGAGTCGTCATCGCCAACCTGATGTACGACCTGCCCGCCGTGACCCTGAGCCGGCACTCCCGGGGCGGCACGGGCCTGCTCCTCGGCGAGGTCGTCGCCACGCTCGGCCTGGTGCTCGTGGTCTTCGGTGTGGCCCGCACTCGCCGTACCGCCGTGCCCTTCGCCGTCGGTGGGTACATCGCCGCTGCGTACTGGTTCACCTCGAGCACCAGCTTCGCCAACCCGGCCATCACCGCCGCGCGATCGCTGACCGACACGTTCGCCGGCATCGACCCGTCCTGCATCGCCGCGTTCGTTGCCGCTCAGCTGCTCGGCGGGGCGCTCGGGTTCGGGGTCGTACGGCTGCTGTATCCGGACGCCCGCTACATCGCCGAGGAGATCGCGGCGTGATCGTGCTGTTCGCCTGCATCCACAACAGCGGCCGTTCGGTCGCGGCTCAGGTCATCGCCCGCGCCCACGGGATCGATGCCCGCTCCGCCGGCTCCGAGCCGGGCGCCGGTGTGAACCCGGTGGTCGCTGAAGTGCTCGCCGAGCGGGGACTCGCCGTCACCGACCACGTCCCGACGATGCTGACCTTCGAGGGCGTGCAGGAGGCCGACGTCGTCGTGACGATGGGATGCGGCGAGACCTGCCCTGTCTTCCCTGGCAAGACCTATGAGGACTGGCAGGTCGACGACCCCAAGGGCCAGCCGATCGAGATCGTCCGCGCGATCGTCGACGACGTGGAGGCGCGGGTCCTCGACCTCAAGACCCGGCTGTGACCCCGCCGGACAGCCCCGTGAGCACAGCGTGCACGGCGGCGCTCACCCGTGCGGCGACGGCGTCCGGCGTCGAGCTGTCGAGCTTGCCGTCGAGGTGCAGGAACGCGAGTCC
>JAWWOJ010000592.1:0-5941 GCA_033851885.1 Frankiales bacterium
AACGGCGGGTGGTCCGTCGACGGTGGGCTGCCCTACCTCGTGGCCCAGCAGGACGACTGGGACGGCGTGACCGGCAGTGCCGTGCACTCGTGGACCGCCACCATCACGGCCGCCCAGATCCAGGCCCGGTTCCCGGCCGTCGGCACCCTCGACCACCTGCGGGTCACCGGCCGGGACGGCCACGGCGAGTGGGGCGGCCGGGTCCTCACCGTCGTCCTCGAGGGCCATGACAGCACCGGCAAGGCGACCTCGGTCAGCACCACCGGGTCGGGGATCTACAACGCCCAAAGCTGGCCCGGGTCCTCGACCGGACTCCGGTCCTACTGGTGGCACGTGAAGGGCTCGCTGGACGCCACCCTGGTCGCGAAGTCGGCTGCGCCGTCGCTGGTCCAGTCGCCGGGTGCCAGCACCGGCCAGCTCGCCGTGCAGCTGAAGAACACTGGCACGCAGTCGTGGCCGGTCGACGGCATCCACCTGACGTCCGCCACGACGCCCGGGTCGCAGGATGCGCTGGTGGGAGGCAGCACGCGGCCCGGCGTCTTCACGAAGAACGTCACCGACCCGAGCAACACCACCAGCGTCGCGGTCGGTGACACCGCCGAGTTCCGCTTCGACCTCACCGGTGACAACGTGCAGCCCGGGAGCTACTCGCGGAGCTACCGGATGCGCTACAGCACGGGCGGGGTCTTCGGGCCGGTCGTGTCGTGGACGGTGCCGGTCGCTGCGCCGGTCTTCAGAGCCGAGGCAGGGCTGCCGACGGCCACGACGTCCCCGTCGGGCTCGGCACCGCCCGCGGTCTTCGCGGACGGTCGCACCGTCGTCGTGCCACGCACCGGCAGCACGACCGTCCGGATCCCCTCGAAGAACCTCGGCAACATCACGTGGCCGCTCGGTGGCAACGTCCGGCTCGCGACATCCGGAGACCGCAACCGCAGCAGCGTCTCCGCCGGCAGTGACTGGGACGCCGCGGATCGGCCGGCACGCCTTGCCGGCACCGGCCCGGTAGGCCCGGGCGCGACCGGCAGCTACGACCTGGTGCTGCACGGCAACGACAGGCCTGCCGGGACGACCGTCGAGGCGTTCGAGCCGGTCTGGGATGGCGAGCACTGGCTCGACGGCGCCGTCACCACTCTCGTCGTGGTGCGCACCGATCCCGCCTCGCGGGTTGCCGAGCGCCTCTACGCGTCGCCGCAGGTGACGCTGCTCAACGGCCCGATGGGGACGGCGACCGTGCGCGTGCGGCTGCGCAACATCGGCTCGTCACCCTGGGCTGTCGGCGACGAGGGCCTGACGACCACCGGCGCCTCCCCGTTCCGCACGGCCGCCTGGTCGTCGAGCTCGCGTCCTCCGGCCCTGTCGTCGAACCTCAGCCGACCGGGCCAGTCGGATGTCTACCCGGGCGAGCTCGGCGAGTGGCTCGTACCGCTGTCCGCCTTCAAGGTCGCGGCCGGCAGCTACTCCGTCGGGTTCCGTCCGGTGGGTCCGTCGGGTGCCTACGGCCCCACATCGACGGTGCCCGTCGTGGTGCGGAAAGCGGCGTTCGCCGGCCAGGTGGTGGCCGTCCACCCGAGTGTCACCTTGGCCTCCGACGGCACGGCGCGCACCTGGTACGACGTGAAGAACACCGGCAACGTCACCTGGTCGATCAGCCGCTCGAGCTCGGTGCGCAGCGCGTCGTTCACCCGTGGTGGCTCGCCGTCGGCGGACCCCTCCTGGCTGTCGCCGCTGCGCCCCGGGACGATCCTGTCCAACCTCAGCCGTACCGGCGGGACCTACATCGCTCCCGGTGAGACCGCCCGCTTCTACTTCGTGCTCGCCGGCAACGGCAGGTCGGCGCGCACCGCGAGTGAGCCGTTCGGGATCGTCTGGGAGGGCTGGAGCACCGCCACGCTGCGGGTCACCCTGTCCTACCGCATCACTGGGTAGCGTCGGTCCGTGCGGGTCGGCGTCCTCCTCGAGCAGTGCCTGGCGCCTGTCCCGGGGGGCACCGGTCGCTACAGCCGTGAGCTGTTCCGCGCGCTGCAGCAGACCACGCCCGCCGGCTCCGACCTGCAGGGTTGGACGGCATGGCACCGGAGCTCCGAGCACCGGCGGCTGCCGCTCCCACGGCGGGTACTGGTGGCCGCCTGGGAACGCGGCCGTGGCCCCCGGATCCGGGCGGACGTCGTGCACGCCCCGACCCCGCTGCACCCGCCGCGCGGCGACCGGCCCCTGGTCGTCACCGTGCACGATGCCGTGCCCTGGACGCACCCTGAGACCCTGACGCCCCGCGGCGTCCGCTGGCACCGCGCGATGATCGCGCGCGCGGCCGCCACCGCCGACCTGATCGTCGTGCCGACCCAGGCCGTCGCCGACGAGCTGGTCCGGCATGTCGCCGTGCGCCACCTGCTCGTCGTGGGAGAAGGCGTCAGTCCTGATCTCGGGGTGCCACCGGACGCCGACGAGCGGGCGGCTCGGCTGGGGCTGCCCGAGCGCTACCTGCTCACCGTCGCGACGCTCGAGCCGCGGAAGGGACTGCGAGAGCTGATCGGCGCGCTCGACGGGTCGCTGCCGCTGCTCTGCGCGGGCCAGCAGGGCTGGGGCGGTCCGCCGCCCGAGGGCGCCCGGCTGCTGGGCCGGGTCAGCGACCGCGACCTCGCGGTGCTGCTGAGCCGGGCGACGGCACTCGTCGTGCCGTCCTACGACGAGGGGTTCGGCCTGCCGCTCCTCGAGGGGATGAGCCTGGGCACGCCGGTGCTGACCTCGGATGCCCCGGCGCTGGTGGAGGTCGCGGGCGGCGCCGCCCTCGCCGTACCTCTGTCAGAGCTCCGTGAGGGGCTTCGGCAGATCACGACCGACGAGCCGCTCCGGCAGCGACTGCGCGACGCCGGACCGCGTCGCGCCGCGGACTTCTCCTGGGTGAACGCTGCCGAAACGCTGTGGCGCGCCTATGCAGATCTTCATGAGCGGCACAGCCGACAGGCGTAGGGTGAACGGGGTTGACAAGACCGCCTACCAGACCCGACCGGAGGAGCACGCGTGAGCGACGCTGGACCTCGCGTCCTCGTCGACGCCACTGCTGTTCCAGCTGACCGGGGTGGTGTGGGCCGCTATGTCGACGGGCTCGTGTCGGCTCTCGCCGACGTCGGTGCGGACCTGGCCATCGCCTCCCAGCGCGCCGATGCCGAGCGCTACGGGCGGATGGCACCCAACGCCAAGGTGATCGCGGGACCCGCGGCGATCGCGCACCGACCGGCGCGGCTCGCCTGGGAGCAGACCGGCCTGCCGCTCGTCGCCCAGCAGGTGGGTGCGGAGGTCGTGCACTCGCCGCACTACACGATGCCGCTGCGGGCCGGCCGGCCCGTCGTGGTCACGGTCCACGACGCCACGTTCTTCACCGAGCCCGATCTGCACACCTCGGTCAAGGGCACGTTCTTCCGCTCGGCCACGCGCACCGCGCTGCGCAGAGCGGCCCGTGTGGTGGCTCCCTCGAAGGCCACCCGCGACGAGCTCATCCGCATCCTCGACGCCGACGCGACGCTCATCGACGTCGCCTACCACGGCGTCGACCAGCAGACGTTCCACGTGCCGGCCGAGGAGGAGAAGCAGCGGGTCCAGGCCCGTCTTGGCCTGGCTGGCCAGCCTTACCTCGCGTTCCTCGGCATGCTCGAGCCCCGCAAGAACGTCCCCGGGCTCGTGCGCGGGTGGGTCAAGGCGTGCCAGGACCGCGAGG
Organism: Frankiales bacterium; assembly: GCA_033851885.1. GTDB lineage: Bacteria > Actinomycetota > Actinomycetes > Mycobacteriales > SCTD01 > RYN-111. The sequence continues at coordinate 3,713 of JAWWOJ010000592.1, forward strand.
ACGCGCCGGCTCTGGTGCTGGCCGGCGGCACCGGCTGGGACGACACCATCGACGCGGCCATCAGCGAGGTCCCCTCGCACCTGCGGGTGCTGCGCCCCGGCTACCTGCGGTTCACCGACCTGCCCGGCTTCCTCGGCGGCGCGATGCTCGTCGCCTATCCCTCCCACGGTGAGGGCTTCGGCCTTCCGGTGCTCGAGGCGATGGCCTGCGGCGCCCCGGTCCTCACGACCCAGCGGCTGTCGCTGCCCGAGGTGGGCGGCGACGCGGTGGCCTACACCGAGCCCGACGCCGACGCCATCGCGGTCGCGCTCACGAGCCTGCTGGACGACCCCGCGCGCCGGGCTGCGCTCGGCGAGGCCGGGCACCAGCGGTCGCTGGAGTTCACCTGGGCGCACAGCGCCGAGGCCCACCTCGCGAGCTACGCCCGGGCGCTCTCGAGCTGATGCCGGCCACCGTCCGGGTGGTGGTCGTCACCTGGGACTCCGCCGACGTGCTGCCCGACTTCACCGGCTCCCTTCCGTCGTCGACCTCCGCTCCGTACGAGGTGGTGGTCGTCGACAACGCCTCGCCGTCGGGCCCCCCGGCCGGCGACTTCACCGTCCTCGAGGCGGGCGGCAACCTCGGTTACGGCAAGGCCGCGAACCTCGGTGCCTCCGGCTTCGAGGGCGACTGGCTGGTCGTCGCCAACCCTGACGTCACGTGGTCGGCGGGAGCCCTCGACACCCTCATCGAGGCCGCCGCCCGGCATCCGCGAGCCGGCTGCCTCGGGCCCGCCATCACGACGCCGGGCGGGCAGCTCTACCCCAGCGCGCGGGCCTTCCCCTCCCTCGGTCGTGGCATCGGGCACGCGATCTTCGGTCCGTTCTGGCCGTCGAACCCGTGGACCCGCTCCTATCGCGCGGAGGAGGGCTCGCCGGTCGAGGGCGCCACCGGGTGGCTGTCCGGCTCCTGCATGCTGATCCGCCGCGCGGCCTGGGAGCAGGTCGGCGGCTTCGACCCCAAGTACTTCATGTACTGCGAGGACATGGATCTGTGCCGTCGCATCGCCGAGGCCGGCTGGCAGAACGTCTACGTCCCATCGGCGGTGGTCACCCACGTCGGCGGTGCCTCGACGAAGGCGGTCCCGCGGCAGATGTTGCGGGAGCACCACCTGGCGCTCTACACCTATCTCTCGGAGCACTACCGAGGCCTGCGCTGGGCGCCGCTCCGGGCGCTGCTCGGAGCGGGCCTCGCCGCTCGCTGGCTGCTCGCCTCCCGGGTGCGCACCGTCGGCGAGGGCGCGGCGCCCACCCGGTCGGCTGAGCTGTTGGAGGGTTCATGAGGCATGCGCTGGTGCTCGCGGGGGGTTCCGGCACCCGGCTGTGGCCCTACTCGACCGGCTCCGTGCCCAAGCAGCTGGTGCCGCTGTTCGACGACCGCACGCTGCTCGACATCGCCGTCGAGCGCGCGGCCGCCGTCGCTCCGACCGTGTGGCTCGGCACCGGCGCCGGCTTGGGACACGCCGTGTCCGCTGTCGAGGGGCTCTCCCAGGACCATGTGATCCTCGAGCCGTCCGGTCGCGACACCCTGCCGGCGCTGGCCCTCGCGATGTCGCGGATCGCCGCGACCGATCCCGCAGCGGTCGTCGCCGTCCTCACCGCCGACCACCTCATCGAGCCGCTCGGTGCCTTCGTCGCGACCTTGGAGCGGGGCTTCGCGGTCGCCGAGGCGCACGACGAGGCGCTGGTCACCTTCGGCGTCGTCCCGGACCACCCGGCGACGGGCTTCGGCTATCTCGAGCTCGGGGAGCCCCTCACCGGCGACGCCCTCGTCGTCGCCCGGTTCGCGGAGAAGCCGCAGCTGAAGCGGGCCGAGCAGCTGCTCGAGCAGGGTGCGCTCTGGAACTCCGGCATGTTCGTCTGGCAGGCCGCGACCTTCCTGCGGGCGGTCCGCGCCTTCGCCCCGCAGACCCTCGAGCTGGTCGAGGCCGGCACCGACGAGGACTGGGAGCAGATCCCCAAGGTGAGCGTCGACTACGGCGTCATGGAGCCGGCCTCGACCTCGGCCGACTTCACCGTCGCGGCCATCCCGCTGTCCGCCCGCTGGCTCGACGTCGGATCGTGGCCGCAGTACGGCGATGCCCTCGGCCGCGGGGCCGACGGCAACGCCGTCTCCGCCCGCACCGTCCTCGTCGACGCCCACGAGAACGTCGTCGCCTCGAGCGACCCCGACCACCTCATCGCCCTGGTC
>JAWWOJ010000595.1:0-2500 GCA_033851885.1 Frankiales bacterium
CGGCAGGCCCCATTCGGCGAGGCGGGCCACGGCCCAGCGCTCTGCGGTGTCAGCCTGCAAGGGGGAGAGCACGGTCGTGACCCGCATGCTCGGTCCCCCCTTCTGCTTCTCACTCGCCACGCGACACCGGCGCCGCTTGCCCGCGCTCCTTCCCCAGCCCCGAGTCGATCAACCGGAACCGTGGCACCCCCTGTCCTGCCGGCAGTGTCCCACCTGTGGCCGGGTCTTCCCAAGCAGCGACGTCCACGGTCCGTCCGGCTCAGTAGAGCTTCTGGTCGGCGAGGGTCGCGCGCCCCAGCTCGATGAGCGGCGGGATGCGGGTCTCGAACCCGTCGAAGCCCTCACCGACCATCGCGCCGAGCTTGGCGCGCATCACGATCCCGGCACAGACGACGGCCAGCTTGAAGAAGCCGAAGGCGAGGTACCAGGGCAGCTCGTCGATGCCGAGTCCGGTCGTGGCGGCGTACGTGTCGGCGACCTGCTGGCGGGTGAGGAAACCCGGCAGGGCGGTCACGGCGGACACGACGCTGCCGCCGGTGCGGACGCCGCCGTCGTCGGCCTGCAGCCAGTAGACGAGCAGGATCCCGAGGTCGGCGAGCGGGTCGCCCAGGGTCGACATCTCCCAGTCCAGGACGGCGTTGATCCGGCCCACCTCGGTGGGGTGCAGCATCGTGTTGTCGAGGCGGTAGTCGCCGTGCACGATGGTGTTGCGCTGGGTCGCCGGGAGCTGGTCGCTGAGGTCCTTCGCAAGGACGTCGACGAAGTCCATGTCCTCGAGGCGTGTGGCGTCCCACTGCTTGCTCCAGCGGCTGACCTGGCGCGCCATGTAGCCGTCCGGCCGGCCGAACTCGCCGAGCCCCACGGCCCGGTAGTCCACCGCGTGCAACCGGGCCAGTACATCCACGAGGCCGTGGCTGATGGTGGCCTTGTCCTCGGTGCTTTCGGCATACCCAGCAGGGAAAGCCGTCGTGACGATGTGCCCCTCGACCCGCTCCATCACGTAGAACGGCTGGCCGAGGACCTGCGTGTCCTCGCAGAAGTGCCGCGTCACCGGGACCGGGACATCGGTGTCCCTGAGGCCGGTCATGACGCGATACTCCCGGCCCATGTCGTGGGCCGTCGGAAGGATCTGGCCGAGTGGTGGCCGGCGCAGCACCAGGGAACCTGCGGAGGAGTCGAGCCGGTAGGTCAGGTTGCTCTTGCCGCCCGCGATCAGCGTGACGGTGACGTCCTTCCAGGCGGGCTCGTCGAGGGCGTCCGCGAGGTAGGGCCCGACGACGGCCGGGTCAGCTCCTTCGGTCATGGGGGCGGTCATGGGGGCAACGTATCGGGGCTCGCGCGATGTCCGTACGCCTGGTCGACCGCGAGCCGGCGGTGGCTCCGCAGAGCTCGCGCTGACCCTGCCCGCGGGGGACGCTGAGAGCGTGGGAAAGCGAAGCCTTTTGCCCCGGGCGCCTCAGCGGTCGAGGGGGAGTGCGGGGGTGCCTTCGAGGCGCACTGCCTGAAGCTCTCGGGGTGACAGGCCGAGCAGGCCCAGGATCGTCGGGGCGATCTGCGTGGTCTCCACGACCGAAGCGCTGCTGCTCCCCTCGGTGCCCGGCCCGGAGACGACGAGGGGCACGTTGCGGTCCTCGGGCCCAGCCCCGCCATGCTCGGCGATCTTGCCCTTGCCGCCGGTGAAGACGACCCCGTGCTGAGTCACCGCGTACAGATCGGGGACTCGCGGGTCCGCGAGGCTGGTGCCGAAGTAGTCGGCCGCGTCCTGGCCGGCGTAGACCGTGGCGAGCCCACTGGCGGTGTACGGCTTCGGGTTGCCGGCGATGTCGTTGCCGGTGCCGTCGTGGCCGAGCAGGAACTGCTTGGCGAAGGTGGTCGCTGTCGACGACTTGTCGGACAGCCACATGATCATGGCGTCGTCGTTCGTCGCCGAGGCCACGAGGTCGGGGGCTCCGGGGTGGCCGTCGGCGCGCCACGCGTCGTTGAGGGCCGCCAGGATCGGGCCGTCCGGGATGCGGGTCAGGGCCCGGGGGTCGACCGGCGACTGCCCGTGCTTGGCGGACAGGATGATCGTGGTGCTCGCGAACTCGTGGCGGGCCTTGAGCTCGGACACCATCGCGCCCACCTCGTGGTCGATGAAGTCGAGGGCGCCGGCGAGGACGGGACCCGGGGTGCCGTCGGCTTGGTACCCACCCGGCTCGCCCCCCGACGTCGGCAGCTTCTGCGCGGTGGACACCGACTGGAAGTTCATCCCGAGCAGGGCGGGCATCCCGACGTTGTGGCTGCGGCTGTGGTCGAACCCGTCGATCTCGTTCAGCACGGCCTGGACCTTGTACCCGTCGTACTGCTGGGTCTTGGCGTTGTCCGACGTCCAGTCCTGGCCGTCGGGGAGGCCCTGGGCCTGACTGTTCACCTCCGGGGTGAACAGGTCCTGGATCCCTTTGCCCGTAGGGCCTTGGAGAATGTCGTACGCAGCGTGCTTGTCCGACCAGGCGGTGCGCAG
>JAWWOJ010000598.1:0-4465 GCA_033851885.1 Frankiales bacterium
CCGGCCCGACCCCGAGCCCCAGTCCCGCGACCAGCTGCTGATGACCTCCTTCACCGTCCCCAAGCCACCCGGCCGGACCGGGCGGTCCGCAGAACTCGTCCTGCTGGTCTTCGCTGTCGCGCTGGCGGCCCTCGGCTACACGGCGGTCCAGGTCGCCGTGACCGGATCGCCCAGCGGCGGGATCCTGAGCTACGCCCTCGGCCTCGGTGTGCTCTACGGCGTCGCGCACCTCGCGGTACGGCGGTGGGCGCCCTACGCCGATCCGCTGCTGCTCCCCTGCGTCGGCCTCCTCAACGGGATCGGCCTCGTGATGATCCGGCGACTCGACCTCGCGGCCGCGGAGTCCGCGCGCCAGCAGGGCAAGGTGATCCCCCGCGCCGACGCCCCGCTGCAGCTGGTCTGGACCGTCATCGGTGTGGTCGCGTTCGTGGCGCTGCTCGCCGTCGTCCGCGACCACACCAGGCTCACCCGGTACGCCTACACCTGCGCCGCGGCCGGCCTCGTACTGCTCATGCTTCCCGCCGTACCAGGGGTGGGCGCGACCATCAACGGCGCCCGCCTCTGGATCCGCGTCGGGCCGCTGACGGTGCAGCCGAGCGAGGTCGCGAAGATCCTGCTGATGGTGTTCTTCGCGGCGTTCCTCGTGGCGAAGCGCGACGTGCTGTCGCTCGCCAGCCGACGGGTGCTCGGGCTGGACCTGCCGCGGGCCCGCGACCTCGGGCCGGTCCTCGTGGCATGGGGCTTCTCGATCCTCGTTCTCGTGCGCGAGAACGACCTCGGCAGTTCGCTGCTGTTCTTCGGCATCTTCGTCGCGATGCTCTACATCGCGACCGAGCGCACGAGCTGGCTGCTCATCGGGCTGTCGATGTTCCTGGCCTCCAGCTTCCTCGTCTACGGGATGTTCGCCCACGTGCAGAAGCGGGTCGACACCTGGCTGGACCCCTTCGCCTACAGCAGCGGCAACGGCTACCAGATCGTGCAGGGCTTCTTCGGCATGGGCACGGGCGGCATCTTCGGCACCGGCCTCGGAGAGGGATCGCCGGGCACGGTGCCCTATGCCAAGACCGACTTCATCGTCGCGGCGATCGGCGAGGAGCTCGGGCTCGTCGGGGTCATGGCGGTGCTGGTGGTGTTCCTCGTCGTCGTCGCCCGCGGCCTGCGGGCCGCGATCGGCTGCCGCGACTCCTTCGGCAAGCTGCTCGCGGGTGGGCTCGCCTTCTCCATGGGGCTCCAGGTGTTCGTCATCGTGGGCGGAGTCACCGGCCTCATCCCGCTGACGGGCGTGACCTTGCCGTTCCTGTCCTACGGCGGGTCCAGCGTCGTCACCAACTACGTGCTCGTCGCGCTGCTGCTCCGCATCAGCGACGCCGGCCGACGCCCGGCGCCGGCACCGGTGTCGCCCGCCGCGGCCCGGGCCCAGCTGGCCGACGCCCCGACCACCGTGGTGCGGCGATGAACAGGCCACTGCGCCGGGTCGGGCTGGCCTGCCTCGTGCTGTTCGGCCTGCTGCTGCTGCAGGTCAACTGGATCCAGGTCGTCAAGGCCAAGGACTACCGCAACGACCCGCGCAACCGCCGCGTGCTGCTGCGCACCTACGACCGGGAGCGCGGCCCGATCGTCGTGGGCAGCGGCAAGAACCGCCTCGCCGTCGCCAAGTCGATGGTGACCAAGGACGCGCTGAAGTACCTGCGGGTCTACCCGGGCAAGGAGGCCTACGCGCCCGTCACGGGGTTCGCCTCGTTCGTCTACGGCTACACCGGCATCGAGCGGCAGGAGAACTCCGTGCTGTCCGGCGACGACGAGCGACTCCTCGTGCGTCGGCTGTCCGACTACATCACCGGCCGCCAGGTCAAGGGCGGCACCGTCGAGCTGACCCTGCAGGACAAGGCGCAACAGGCCGCATACCACGGGCTCGCGGGCAAACGCGGCGCCGTCGTCGCCCTCGACCCCCGCACGGGGGCGATCCTCGCCGAGGCCACCTCACCCTCGTACGACCCGGCGGTGGTGTCCTCCCACGACGCGAAGGGCATCCGGGCCGCCTACCAGCAGCTGCTCGGGCTGACCACCGACCCGATGACCAACCGAGCGGTGCAGCGCACCTACCCTCCGGGTTCGACCTTCAAGGTCATCACGTCCGCCGCGGCGCTGGCACACGGCTACTCGCCGTCATCGCGGATCCCCTCGCCGCCCGTCCTCAACCTGCCCGGCACGACCGCCAACCTCGGCAACTTCGGCGGCGAGCACTGCGGCGACGACAAGACCGACACGCTGCTCGACTCGCTGGTCATCTCCTGCAACACGGCGTTCGGCGGCCTCGGGATGAAGCTCGGCCAAGACGTCGTGCGGCAGCAGGCGGAGGCGTTCGGGTTCGGCGACTCCTCGCTCGACCTGCCGCAGCCCGTCGCCGGCTCAGTGTTCCCGACCAACCTCACCCAGGCACAGACCGCGCAGTCGTCCATCGGTCAGTACGACGTCCGGGTCACGCCCCTGCAGATGGCCCTGGTCGCAGCGGGCATCGGCAACAGGGGCGACGTGATGCGGCCGTACCTCGTCAAGGACGTCCTCGCCCCGGACCTGTCGACGCTCGGCAAGGCCGACGTGAAGCTCTACCGGCATGCCGTGTCGTCCTCGGTCGCGGCTCAGCTGACGGCCATGATGGTTGCCGTGGTCGCCCGCGGCACCGGTACCGCCGCCCAGATCGGTGGCGTGACCGTCGCCGGCAAGACCGGCACCGCCCAGCACGGGCCCGGCGCGGCACCGCACGCCTGGTTCATCGGCTTCGCCCCGGCGGTCAACCCCGTCGTCGCGGTCGCGGTCGTCGTCGAGGACGGCGGGTCACTCGGCTCCGACGCCACCGGAGGCAAGGTCGCCGCCCCGATCGCGAAGGCCGTCATGGAAGCCGTCCTGCACCCATGAGCGAACTGCTGGGTGGGCGCTACCGCCTGGGCGAGGTGATCGGACGCGGCGGGATGGCCGAGGTCCGGCACGCGACCGATGTGCGCCTCGGCCGCGACGTCGCCGTCAAGGTGCTGCGCGCGGACCTCGCCGCCGACCCGTCGTTCCAGTCCCGATTCCGTCGCGAGGCGCAGTCGGCAGCGGCGCTGGACGCGCCCACGGTGGTGGCCGTCTACGACACCGGCGAGGACGACCGCGGGGTCCCGTGGATCGTGATGGAGTACGTCGACGGGCGCACGCTGCGCGATGTCCTGACGACCGAGGGACGGCTGCTGCCGCAGCGCGCCCTCGAGGTGACCGCGGACGTCTGCTCGGCGCTGGAGGTCGCGCACGACGCCGGCATGGTCCACCGCGACATCAAGCCGGCGAACGTCATGCTCACCTCGCGCGGTGAGGTCAAGGTCATGGACTTCGGCATCGCCCGCGCTGCCGCCGGCAACGAGTCGACGATGACCAGCACCGAGTCGGTCATCGGGACGGCGGCCTACCTCTCCCCCGAGCAGGCCCGCGGCGAACACGTCGACGCGCGCTCCGACCTCTACTCGACCGGCTGCCTGCTCTACGAGCTCGTCACCGGATCGCCGCCCTTCACCGGCGACTCCGCCGTGGCCGTCGCCTACCAGCACGTCCGCGAGAACCCCGTCCCGCCGTCGGAGTTCGACCCTGGCCTGAGCAAGGACACGGCGGCGACCCTCGACGCGGTCGTCCTCAAGGCGATGGCCAAGAACCCCGCCAACCGCTACCAGTCGGCCGACGAGATGCGCGAGGACCTGCTGCGGGCGGTCGCCGGCCGGCCCGTCCTCGCGACGCCGGTCCTGGACGAGGCGGTGGAGGTTTCGGAGATCCCCGAGAGGCTGCGCAACGGCACCGTCGTCTACGCGATCGCGGCCGTCGTCGCGGTGGCACTCGCCGTCGCCAGCGGGCTGTTCGTGCACACCCTGCTCGGCACGCCCAGCGGCTTGGTCAAGCCGCCGGACGTCGTCGGGCTCAGGCAGGCCGCCGCCATCCAGCAGCTCGCCGTCGAGGGCTTCGTCGTCAAGGACGTCATCGCCCAGCCGCATGCCGAGAGCGCCGGCATCGTCTTCGACCAGAACCCTGACAAGAACTTCCTCATCAAGAAGGGGTCGGGGATCACGCTCACGGTCTCGCAGGGTCCGGTTCTCGCGGCCGTGCCGCAGCTCGCCGGCCTAAGCAGGGAGGACGCGATCAGCGCGCTCAACGCGGCGAAGCTCAGCTACCGGCTGGACCCGCACCCCGGCAACTACCCGGCCGGCCTGGTGCTCGGCACCAACCCGCCGGCAGGTACGCAGCTGCAGATCGCGCCGGGCATCCAGAAGCCGGTCGTCGCCGTGGCGATCACGTCGGGGACCAACCTCGTACCCGACGTCCGCAGCCTGACCCAGGAGCAGGCGGTCGGGATCCTCGGAGCCGCGGGCTTCGGCATCGCGGTGCGCGGAGTGCCGTCGCCGGTGACGCCGGGGACGGTGCTCGGCCAGACCCCCCTCAAGAC
>JAWWOJ010000055.1:0-4412 GCA_033851885.1 Frankiales bacterium
GTGCCGCCGGTGGTCGTCCCGCCGGTGGTGGTGCCGCCGGTGGTCGTCCCGCCGGTGGTGGTGCCGCCGGTGGTCGTGCCAGCCCCGTCGACGCCGGCTCCGGGGAGCGGCAAAGGCCCGTTCGGCAGCGGCGGCGACGGCACCGATGGCACCGACGGCGAGCCCACGAGCGAGCCCACGACCGGACCCACGACCGGACCCACGACTGGACCCACGACTGGACCCACGACCGAGCCAACGGACCAGCCCACCACCGAGCCGACGGACGAGCCCACCACCGAGCCACCGTCGACGGTGCCGCCCACCGATGGGCAGCCCGGTGCGCCCAGCACCGACGGTCGCGGACACCACCACGGTGACGGCCGGCACCACGGCCGGCACGACGGCCGGCATGACGGCCGGGTCCACCAGACCCGCGGCCCGCACCGCAGCGACCATTCCGCCGGTGCCGCCACCAGCGATCCGGCCCGGCACGCCCACCAGCTGGACGGTCGTGGCCGGCACGAGCGCCCCCGCACGCACGGCAAGGGCCGGCACGCCCGCTAGCGATGCCGTGATCGGGCGTACCGGCGGTTGCGGGTTCGTGTCACGATGGCGCCGGTGGATGCCGGAGACCCCGGCTGACCCCGAGGAGCTGCCCGCGTGACCGTCACCCCCGAGGCGACCACCACACCGCTCGTGCAACTGCTGACGCCCGAGGGCGAGCGGCTGCACCATCCCGACTACGACGTCGAGCTGACCGACGACGAGTACCGCAGCTTCTACCGGGACCTCGTTCTCGTCAGGCGCATCGATGTCGAGGCGACCGCACTGCAACGCCAGGGCGAGCTCGGCCTCTGGGCGTCGCTGCTCGGGCAGGAGGCGGCGCAGGTCGGCAGCGGCCGGGCGCTCAGGCCGCAGGACTTCGCGTTTCCGACCTACCGTGAGCACGGCGTCGCCTGGTGCAAGGGCGTCGACCCATTGACGCTGCTGGCGTTGTTCCGGGGTGCGAGCAACGGCGGCTGGGACCCGCAGGAGAAGCGGTTCAACCTCTACACGATCGTCATCGGCAGCCAGACCCTGCACGCGACCGGCTACGCCATGGGCATCCAGAAGGACGGCGCGGTCGGTGACAGCGACGGCGAGGCGGTCATCGCCTACTTCGGCGACGGTGCGTCCAGCCAGGGCGACGTCAATGAGGCCTTCGTATGGTCGGCTGCCTACAACGCGCCCATCGTGTTCTTCTGCCAGAACAACCAGTGGGGCATCAGCACACCGACCTCCACGCAGTCCCGCATCCCGCTCTACAAGCGGGCCGAGGGCTTCGGGTTCCCGGGCGTACGGGTGGACGGCAACGACGTGCTGGCCTCGTACGCCGTGACACGAGCCGCGCTCGACGCGGCGCGCACCGGGCAGGGGCCGACCCTCGTGGAGGCCTTCACGTACCGGATGGGCGCGCACACGACGTCCGACGACCCGACGCGCTACCGGCTGTCGTCAGACCTGGAGGCATGGAAGCTCAAGGACCCCCTCGAGCGGATGCGCTCGTTCCTGTTCAAGCAGCAGATCGGGGACAGCTCGTTCATCGAGTCGGTCGACGCGGACGCCGATGCGCTGGCAGCCCGGATCCGCAAGGGCTGCCTCGAGATGCCGGACCCGGACCCGCTGTCGATGTTCGACGACGTCTACGCCGACCAGACGGTGCTCCTCGAGGAGCAGCGCGAGGAGCTCGGCACCTACCTGGCTGGCTTCGCGGGCAGTGGGCACTGATGCAGCTCACCTTGGCCAAGGCCCTGAACGAAGGGCTGCGCGCCGCGATGGACGCGGACCCGCGCGTCCTTCTCATGGGCGAGGACATCGGCAAGCTCGGTGGGGTCTTCCGCGTCACCGACGGTCTGCAGAAGGACTTCGGGGAGGACCGCGTCTTCGACACTCCGCTCGCGGAGTCCGGGATCATCGGTACGGCCATCGGGCTCGCGATCCGCGGCTACCGTCCCGTCTGCGAGATCCAGTTCGACGGGTTCGTCTATCCGGCCTACGACCAGATCGTGAGCCAGTTGGCGAAGATGCACGCCCGGTCCAAGGGCAGCGTTGCCATGCCGGTCGTGATCCGGATCCCCTACGGCGGCGGCATCGGCGCAGTGGAGCACCACAGCGAGTCACCGGAGGCCTACTTCGTCCACACCGCGGGCCTCAAGGTGGTGTCACCGTCGAACCCGGCGGATGCCTACACGATGATCCAGCAGGCAATCGCCTCGAATGACCCGGTGGTCTTCTTCGAGCCCAAGCGACGCTACTGGGAGAAGGCGGAGGTGGACACCGAGGCAGCGCCGGATCCCTTGTGGCGCAGCAGGATCACGCGCCCCGGCACCGACCTGACGCTGCTCGCGTACGGCCCGATGGTGCGCACCTGCCTCGATGCGGCGGCAGCGGCCGAGGAGGAGGGCCGCTCGCTGGAGGTGGTCGACCTGCGGACCCTCTCGCCGCTGGACTTCGAGACGATCCGCGAGTCCGTACGGCGGACCAGGCGTGCTGTCGTCGTGCACGAGGCGCCCCGCAACATCGGCCTCGGTGCGGAGCTTGCGGCGCGGCTGTCCGAGGAGCTCTACTACGAGATGGAGGCGCCCGTGCTGCGCGTGACCGGGTACGACATCCCCTACCCGCCGTCCCGCGTCGAGGAGGAGTACCTCCCCGACCTCGACCGGGTCCTGCACGCCGTCGACCGAAGCCTGGCCTACTGATGAGCCGGCTGCGCGAGTTCACGCTGCCCGACCTCGGGGAGGGCCTCACCGAGGGCGAGATCCTGCAGTGGCTGGTCTCCGTCGGCGACGAGGTGACCCTCAACCAGCCGATCGTCGAGGTGGAGACGGCCAAGGCCGCCGTCGAGGTGCCGTCCCCCTACGCCGGTGTCGTCACCCAGCTGCACCACGAGGCGGGTGAGGTCGTCGACGTCGGCGCGGTCATCATCACGTTCGACACCGATCCCGGGGCCGGTCCGCTCGATCTCATCCCCGAGCCGCCGAAGGCGGAGGGCGCGCTCATCGGGGAGGTCGGCGCCAACGGGCGCACCGCGACGCTGGTCGGCTACGGGCCGAAGTCCGGACCGGCGAAGCGGCGCGCGCGCACCGACAACCCGGCGCCCGTGGTCGCCGAGCAGCCACCGCCGCCGCCCGCCACCGCGGCCCGCGTCTCCGCTGCCGCGGTGGGTCAGGCCGCCGCGCAGACGATGGGCGCCTTGACCGTGTTGGCCAAGCCGCCGGTCCGCAAGCTCGCCAAGGAGCGCGGTGTCGACCTGTCCTCGCTGCACGGCACCGGCACTGGCGGGGTCATCACCCGAGAGGATGTCGAGTCGGCGGGATCCCTTGCGCCGCAGGCTGTCTCGGCCCTTAAGCCGGGCACGCGCGAGCGCCGGATCCCTGTCAAGGGCGTCCGCAAGATGACCGCGCAGGCGATGGTGAGCAGCGCCTTCACGGCACCGCATGTCACCGAGTTCATCACCGTCGACGTCACCCCGACGATGGAGCTCGTCCAGCGACTGAAGGGCCTGCCCGAGTTCGCCGACGTGAAGGTGACGTCGTTGCTGCTCGTGGCGAAGGCGCTGCTGCTCGCGGTGAAGCGCAACCCCGAGATCAACAGCACCTTCACCGGCGACGAGATCGTCGTGAAGGACTACGTGCACCTCGGGATCGCCGCGGCGACGCCCCGCGGCCTGCTCGTCCCGAACATCAAGGATGCGGACCAGCTGACGCTGGTCGAGCTGGCCGCCGCCCTCCAGGATCTCGTCACGACCGCCCGGGAGGGTAGGACCTCGCCCGCCGACATGCAGCACGGCACCATCACCATCACCAACGTCGGCACGTTCGGCGTCGACACCGGCACCCCGATCATCAACCCCGGCGAGTCCGCGATCCTGTGCTTCGGTGCGATCCGCGCAACCCCGTGGGTGCACGAAGGGGAGATCGCGATCCGCCAGGTCACGCAGCTCGCACTGTCCTTCGACCACCGCAACGTGGACGGCGCCCTCGGGTCCCAGTTCCTCGCCGACATCGCGCGGGTCCTCGCCGACCCGGCCACAACACTCGCCTGGAGCTAGCAGGAAAGCAGCGTTTCACGGCGAAGGGGACGGCACCCCCGCTCGACCCAGCCCCCACGAGGTGCCCGTGCCACGCTCCCGCCGTCCCCTGCTGCTTGCCGCTCTCGGTGCCGCCGTCTCCGTCGGGCTGCTGGTCGCGCCCGGCTCGCAGGCGGCCAGCGGGCTTCCCGCCGTGACCACCGGAGTCGTGACGCAGGCGTTCCGCGCGACCACGTACGTCAAGCCGGTGCAGCCCGTGCTCCCCTCGGTGCGCTACTACCTGACGGGCACCGCCAACGACGACGGGAACAAGACGGCCGGCTCGCCGACCGCCACGTTCAGCAAGACGTCTCCCAGCGGG
>JAWWOJ010000599.1:0-3785 GCA_033851885.1 Frankiales bacterium
GACCAGGCCGGTGCTCTCGGCGTCGCGCCACGAGCCGCCGATGTAGTTCCTGAGGATCTCGGACATGCAGGCGGTTCCCTAGAAGAGGCCGGCAGGCTCGGCCTGCTGGCCGTCGGACACGACGGGGCACGAGACGGCGCTGGTGAAGCCGGCGGCGCGGTAGGCCTCGAGGACCGGCGGCTTCAGCTCGTCGGGGAACGCGGTCTGCGGGGGCCGGGAGCCGGGGAAGTCGCCGACGGGGAGGCCGAGCGTGGAGGCTCCGAACTTGAAGCCCGCACCCCAGTGCGTGAAGGTCGCGGGGCGAGCCGGGTGGGAGGTGTAGGGGCGGTTGGCGGCGCGGATCCCGGCCAGGCCGGACTCCTTCGCGAACAGCGCGGCGAACTCGAAGTCCCCCTCGAGGAGCAGCTGCCGGTGCTCGGTGTAGAGCCGTTGCTCCGCGGTCTCGTAGAGGTACAGCGCCGCTCCGAGCGCTCCGGGGTGCGGGATGCCGAGCCTGATGCCGCCCTCGTCGTCGGCCTCCCAGATGACCATCTCGGGGCAGAGCTGGTGGACCGCCAGGCTGTGCTGGGCGTCGAGCATGCCGTTCTTGAGCCCGCACAGTGCGGGGATGTCGTGGTAAAGGTCGACGCACTCCTGCGGGGAGAGGACCAGGCCGGTCGAGTGGGAGTTGAAGAACCCGAGCGCGATGTCGGTCCGGTCTGCCACGTAGCGCAAGAACTCGTAGGCACCAGGCTTTCCGGAGCACTCGAAGTAGGGCGTGAGGACGTAGCAGATGTCCGCGCCGACGGCCTGGGCGTGCAAGGTCAGCTCGACGCTCTGCTTCGCCGTGTCGGTGCTGGACATGACCTGGATCAGCGCCTGCGGCTTGACCGCGCGAGCCTGCTCGACGGCGACGGTGACGACCGCCTTGAGCTCGTCGGTCGTGAGCGCCCAGAACTCACCGATCCCGCCTGTCAGCCACAACCCGTCGTGGTCGAGGTCGACCAGGCAGTGCCGGACGAGGGCACGCAGTGCGTCGAAGTCGATGTCGTCGCCGTCCGGTCCGCAGAACGGGGTGTAGAGGGAATCGCAGTTGCCGCGCAGTCCCTCGCGTGCCCAGTCCTTCGCATCCGCACTCGAGACCACGGCGTTCCCTCCTGAGGCAGCAGAACCGGCGCATCGCCTGCCCGGCGATGTTCCGCAATTTAGCACACTCTACTTCGCCGGCCAGGGGTCGCCTGGTCCTTCTGCCTCCTACCAGTTCTTGCAGAAGAGTGGTCGTTATTGGCTATAGTCTCCTGGTGTCAGCATCGGCGGTCACCCGCATCCAGGTCCGGTTCGGCGACTACGACCCGAACGGTCACGTGAACAACGTGGCCTACCTGGCCTTCATGGAGACCGCCCGGATCGCCTTCCTGATCGAGCTCAAGGAGGTCGGCGGCATGGCCGCGACGACCATCGCGCGAGCTGAGGTGGACTACCTGCGCGCGGTGACCACCCGGGCCGAGTTCGTGGACGTGAAGGTCTCCGTCGAGGCGGTGGGCCGGTCCTCCTTCACCGTGCTGCACGAGGTCTCCGACAACTGGGGAGTCGCTGCGCGCGGGAGAGCGGTGCTCGTCGCCGTCGACCAGCGCGGGACGTCCCGGCTGCTCACGGAGGACGAGAGGCGCACCCTCACCCCCACCGCGTCCATGAGCTTGGAGTAACTGTGAAGGTCTCGATCGCGCTCGACCAGTGCCAGGGCCACTCGCTGTGCCACCTGCAGGCCCCGGAAGTGTTCGACCTCGACGAGGTGGACGGCTTCTCCGTCGTCCGGCTGCCGGACGGCACCGTCCCGCCCGAGCTCGAAGCCGCGGTGCGGACTGCCGCCGCTGCGTGCCCGGAGCGCGCGATCATCGTCAGGCCCTGAATCCACCAGAGAATCGGCGATCAGCCAGGCGAGCCGACGTACTGGCTGAAGACGTCCTCGCCCTCGAGCTCTGAGGGCTCGCCGCTGAACACCACGCGCCCCCGGCTCAGGACGTAGACGTAGTCCGCGATCTCCAGTGCGCGCGCGACGTACTGCTCCACGACGAGCAGACCCACGCCCTGCACCCGCAGCTCGTTGAGGAACGTGAAGATCTCATCGACTGCCTTGGGCGCTAGGCCCATGCTCACCTCGTCGAGCAGGACGAGCTGCGGCGACTGGATGTAGGCACGGACCAGGGCGAGCATCTGCTGCTCACCACCACTGAGGGTGCCGGCCAGCTGCGTGAGCCGCTGACCGAGTCGAGGGAAGGCCGCCACGGCCCGCTCGATCGACTGCTCGCTGAGCCCCTTCGGTGCCTGGAGCACGAGGTTCTCGCGCACCGACAGGCCGGGGAAGATGCCGCGGCCCTCGGGAACGTGGCAGATCCCACGTGCGACGAGCTCGTAGGGCGACAGCCGGCTGAGGTCCTCACCGTCGCCCAGCACCCGGCCGGCGCCGGGATGCAGCAGGCCACTCGCGACCCGGAGCAGGGTGGTCTTCCCAGCTCCGTTGGCGCCGAGCAGGGCCACGACCGAACCCTTAGGCACGACCAGGTCGACCGCGCGCAGGACCTTGACCTTGCCATAACCGGCCTCGACGCCTTGGAGCTCGAGCTTCACGGCTGGGCCGCCGCGACGTCGTCGCCGAGGTAGGCGGCGCGCACGATCTCGCTGTCCCCCGCCTCCTCGGGCGTTCCCTCGAAGATCAGCTCGCCGAAGTCGAGGACGTGCAGGTAGTCGCACACCGTAAGGACCAGGCTCATGTCGTGCTCGACGATGAGGATGCCCAACTCCCGCACCCTGACAAGCGCCGTGAGGATCTCGCCGAAGCGGGCCGTCTCGTCGTGGTCCAGCCCGCTGCTGGGCTCGTCGAGCAGCATGACGCGGAAGTCCCCCGCCACACACCGGGCGAGCTCGACCAGCCGGCGCTGGCCCGTCGAGAGGTCACCCGCGGTGTGACCGGCGAGCTGTGTCAGCCCGCAGAGCTCCAGCGCGTCGTCTGCAGCCGAGCGCACCTCAGCCGCCTCGCGGCGGCGCGCGTAGAGCTGCCGCAGGGGCTGCACCCCGGCGAGGCGCGCCTCCCGCCCGAGGCGCACGTTGTCCTGGACGGTCAGGGAGTCGAATAGCTCCATGCGCTGGAAAGTCCGTCCGAGGCCCCGCTGCGCCCGCTTCTGCGGCGCCAGGCCCGTGACGTCCTTGCCCAGCAGCCGGATCCGTCCCGCACTCGGGCGCGCCAGCCCGGTGCAGGCATTGAAGGTGGTCGTCTTGCCGGCACCGTTGGGGCCGATCAGGCCGGTGATGCGCCTCAGCGGCGCACGGAGGCTGACACCGTCGACCGCCACCAGTCCGCCGTAGCGGATCGTGAGGTCGTCGACCTCCAGCCCGTCAGCCAGTGCGGGTGACGGCGGAGCGGGTGCGAGCGGCATCGGGACCCCAGCTTCTCGAGACGTGCTTATCAGTGTACGTATTTATGAGTCTCTGCGCGACAGTCGTGATCTCTGATCGGTGGCAACAGGGTAAAAAGGATGCCCTTTAGCGTTGACATCTCCTCCTCGTTCAGGAAGCGTCGGCTGCCGTGACCACCAAGCCCTTCGTCGACGCCGAGGTCCAGCGGGGACTGCTCGACCTCCCTCCCATCGAGTTCTCGGCAGAGACCCTGCCCATCATGCGGCAGATGGCCGTCTTCGGACCCCCTGAGCTCGGTGACGACGTCGAGCGACACGAGCTGCTAGCCGGCGCGCAGCAGCAGGTCGAGCACACGATGTACCGCCCCAGCGACCGGACCGCCGATCTTGCCT
>JAWWOJ010000035.1:0-4493 GCA_033851885.1 Frankiales bacterium
TCGCCCTGTCGCTCTGACCTTGCGCCCCGCGGTCGGTGACCCGCTCGCCAACCCTGCCCAGCCGGCTACCCCGATCACGCTTCTGCAATGGGGCGCGACCAGCCGGCGCGTGGCCGTGCCCGCGCGGGCCGGCACGTCCCTCCTCGAGGTGCACGAGAACGCCAACGCGGGGTGGGTCGCGAGGTTGGGCGGTCACCGGCTGCAGAGCGTGCAGGTCGACGGTTGGCAGCAGGGCTGGGTCGTGCCTGCCGGTGCAGCGGGGACGGTCTCCCTCCAGTTCGCGCCGGACCGCACCTTCCGCGCCGGGCTGCTCGCCGGTGGTGCCGCGATGGTGCTGCTGCTCCTGCTGCTGGTGCTGCCCGGTGCGTCGGTGGCTCCGCCGGTGGGGTCACGTCGGGCAGGTCGGGTCGTGCTCGTCTCCCTAGCTGTCGGCTTGGCACTCGTCGGAGGCTGGGTGGCGGTCGGCTGCTGCGTCCTCGCCGCGGTGCTCCTCGCGGGTCAGGGTCGTCGTTCACCTCTCCGCGCAGCCCTCGCCGCGACGTGCTTCGTGGTGGCCGGGGTGCTGCTGGCCCAGCATCCGTGGCCGCTGGCAGGCTATGCCGGTCGCTCGGCGCTGCCTCAGGTGCTCTGCGTCGCGGGCGTCGTGCTCGTCTGGTCCGCGATGCTGCCGTCGCTGCCGTCGTCGTTGCGCTTCCTGCCGAACCGACGGTCCTTCAGACGCAAAGCGGGGCGCTCCACCAGCACATAGCTGAGCGACGCCACCCCCACGCTGGCGACCCAGGAGATCGAGAAGACGACCAGCCAGCTACCGGTGAACAGCCTCAGGTCCAGCACCCGCACGACCGTCTCCAGGACGAGCAGGTGCCACAGGAAGATGCCGTAGGAGATCTCACCGAACAGCTGCACGGGTCGGCTGCCGAGCAGGCCATGACCAGGCCGGTCCCGGCGGGGGGCGAGGGCGAGCGGCAGGACGACGAGGACCGCACATCCGGCGTACAGGAGGTTCTTGAGGACCGCCTCCCAGGTGGTGGGAAGGCCCTCGAGGCTGCGTGGGCCGGCGACCGGCGACGTCGCGACGGCAAACAGGGCCAGCGACGTTGCCCAGCAGGTCGCGGTGGACCGGGCGAGTTCCTCGAGCTGCACCATCCAGCCGGACGCGACGTCCGCCTCGAGTCGCACCTGCACGAGGGCGAGGGCCATACCGCCGGCGAACCAGTCGAGGTAGCCGGGCAGCCACTGCCCTGCGTTGTGAAGGCTCAGCCAGTCGGTGTGGGTGGTCAGCACCTGCCATCCCACGCTGATCGACGCGACGATCGCGAGCACGGCGAGTGGGCGGCGGCTGGTGGCTGGTCCGCGTCGGCCGAGCACGAGGACGGCGAGCACTGGCAGCAGCAGGTAGAACGCGACCTCCGTGCACAGGCTCCACGTCTGCGTCAGCCCGTAGCGCTGCAGGCCCGGGCTGTAGATCTGGGTGAGCGTGAGGTGCCGGATCCAGGTCTCCGGTCCGCGCATGCCGGCGTTCGACGGCAGCAGCAGCAGGCACGCCGCGACGGCCAGCCAGTACGCCGGCAGGATGCGCAGCCCGCGACGCCAGAGGTAGTCCCGCGTCCCGGGCCAGCGCGACCGGTCCGTCACCGCGGCGAGCGCGAAGGGACGGAACAGTAGGAACCCCGAGAGCACGAAGAACAGCGCAACGCCGATGTCCAGCCGGGCCAGGCTGCCCGAGAGCGGCCCACGGACGCTTCGTCCGGTCTGGAACGCGACATGCGTCGCCAGGACAGCCGTCGCGCCGACAGCGCGCACGGCGTCCAGCCCGGGGAACACCCGACGCGGCCGCCCAGGCGGCGGTGACGGGTCGAGCGTCGGGGTCGCGAGCAGGGCGGTCATCCGGGCAGCGCCACGGGAGTGCCGACGTGCACGTCATCGGTGCAGACCGACGAGCCGGGGGCCATTCCGTCGATCCGCACCGCGCCGACCGGGCCGGACAGCTGGACGTACAGCGCGTGCAGTCCCTGGTGGAGCTGCACGTGGACGGACTGCCGGGCCGCGGTGATCACGGCCCGGGTGTTCTCGCTCGCGAGGTAACCGATGCGAAGCGTCCATGCGTAGTCGAAGATCGGGACGGGCATCGGGACCACGACGCCGCCCGGGCCGGACCCGAACCACCCGCACGTGGTGGGCCCTGGCTCTGCCGCCGCGCCTCCGACGTAGGTGTGACGGACGTGGCCCCGATCGTCCAGCATCCGCAGGTCGTCGGCGGAGTCCCCGATCCCCAGCACCCGGGGGAGGTCCGGCAGCGGGGCCAGCACCCGGGACACGCTGTTGTACGGGAAGAACAGCGGCGGGAGAATGCCGGTGGGCACGGCCCCGTCATACAGCGCCGCGTCGCTCGGGAAGCCGGCGAGGTCGTGACGGGCGTGCGCCACGTAGCCGGCGCCCGGGTTGGCGTGCCAGTGCGCGTCGAAGCGGACCGTGGACAGCGTGGAGGAGGCCAGCAGCGCGACGATCGTCCCGCGGACGAGCACCATCCTGGAGTGATCCGACAGGGACCAGGGGCCGCCTTCGGCATGGCGGAAGCGCTCGATCACCGGCAGCACCCACGACCGGGGCTCGAGTCGCAGGAGCTGGCCTTTCGCGACATCACCGACCATCGGCAGCAGGGCCAGCGGCAGAGCGACGGCGGCGAGCAGGGCCACCTCGGCGTAGTAGCGCAGCAGCATGCCGATGATGGGCCCGACCTGGTCGCGACCACTTGCGAGCAGGGCCACCGTCGCGACGAAGTACGTCGCCGGCAGGAACCAGGCACGGGCAGCCTGCCGGTAGACGACGGCGCTCCCCACGACGACAAGCAGCAGCACGATCGTGGACAGCCCCGACAGCAGCGACCCCGAGACAGGCAGGGTCTCGGTCGACTCCGCGAACGAGGCCCAGCCCCACGGGCCGCCGAGGACGGTCACGCGCAGGGCCCGCCACGAGGTGCTCAACAGGTCGAGGAACGCCGTCGGGCTCGTGTCGCTCCTGACCGTCGAGTCGACGGCACTGCGGTAGTAAACGGCGTAGCCGCCGAGCGCGACGAGCCACAGCCCCCAGACCCGCCAGTGCAGCGCGGCAGCACCCCAGAGCCGACGCCACCACGTGCCCGGCACGAAGTACATGGCGGTGAACAGGAAGACGAGCGGGGCGAAGAGCAGCATCTTCTCGAAGAAGGCCAGTCCGACCAGGAAGGCCACCAGCGCGAGCGCGCCCGTGCGCCAGCTGCCGGTGCGGAGGTACTTCACGTGCAGATAGAGGCACGACACCATGGCCAGCATCGCCGGCAGTTGGTTCAGTGCCGCGGACCACCACGCGAAGCCCGTCAGGGTCGCCGGGGTCAGCAAGAACAGCGCCAGCGGCACGAGCACTGCCTTGCGTCGGCCGAAGAGCTCGACGAGCAGCATCAGCAGCACGACGCCGGTGGCGGCCTCGAGGACGAGGTCGACGGCCACGCCCGGCCAGACCGCCAGCGGCGCCAGCTTCGTCGACAGCCAGACGAGGACGAAGGAGCCGGGCATGAGGTGCCCGTTCCACGCGTCGAACAGGTAGTGCGGGCTGCTGAGCGGCATGGTCACGGCGCGGTACTCGAACGCGTAGTCGTCAAGCGCCAGGAAGCCCCGCAGTCCCACCCACGCCCGCAGCGCCGCCTGCACCGCGATCAGGGCCAGCCCTGCCCAGAGGACGCCACGGCCGGCCTGCGAGCGGGCCGTCGGCACGGCGATCTCGGGGGCGATCTCGGGGGTTGTCTCGGGCGCCTCGCTCGGTCGGGCACGGGTCACGTGAGCGCTGCCGTTCCGCGTGGTCGAGCGGTCGCGGTGGCCCGCAGCGCGGCCGCAGTCGCCGCCGCGGCGCAACCTGCCGCGATGAGCACGATGCCGGTGAGCCCGGGGCGAACCAGCAGCACGACCAGCGCCTCGACCGCGGCGGCCGCCCACAGCACGCGGCCCATGCTGCTCACCCCACGCGCGATGCCGGTGTACAGCAGCAGCTGCAGGACGGCGAGGCAAGCGCCCTCCACCGCGAACAACCCGAGGCGACCCGCGAGCGACGCGTAGTGGTCGCCCAGCAGCAGACTGAGCACCGACCCCGGGAGGGCGGTCGTCACGAGCACCTCGACCAGGCCGAGACCGCCGACCAGCACGGCCGAGCGGCGTGCCAGGACGGTGTCCCCGGCAGCCAGCCGCGGGACGACGAGCACCGCGACGAACTGCGGTAACCAGAAGCATGCACGGACCACCAGGCTACCGGCGGCGTAGCGGCCGGAGTCGTCCCCGGGCAGCACGTGTCGTGCCAGCAGCAGGTCCTCACCGGCCAGGATCAGCAGGGCGAGCACCCCGCTCATCGCCGCCGCCAGCTCGCGGACGAACCCAGCAGGTACCTCCCCGGCCCCCGGGGCCCGCTCGCCCCGGACGAGAGCGAGTCCCAGCAGGCAGCTGAGGACCGCGCCTGCGGACGCCCCT
>JAWWOJ010000036.1:0-2579 GCA_033851885.1 Frankiales bacterium
AGACCCCTGTGCGCGGTGAGTACGTCGAGATCGACCCGCCGCGGCGCGTGGTTTTCACCTGGGGTGTGGCCGGCAAGGACTCACTGCCTCCCGGCTCGACGACCGTCGAAATCGTGTTGACCGCGGACGGTTCCGCGACGGTCGTCGAGCTCTTCCACCACGACCTGCCGGCCGAGGACTTCCCAGGCCACCTCGAGGGCTGGACCGGCATGCTCGCCAGACTCGTGAAGCGCTGGGCCGTCACGACATAACTCCAGGCTGCGTCCTGCTCGCAGGCGGCAACGACCCGAGTCCGGCCCGCCCGAAAGGCCAGGTGCACTCACCCAGGCGACCTTTCGCGGATACGGTCCGTCGGTGATCAGACTCATCAACGACTTCCTGACGTTCCTCGGCGTCACCAACGGCTCCGGCCGCTGGTACCTGTGGTGGTCGGGGATGTTCGGGAACATCACCATCTTCGCTGCCATCGCGGTCTTCTACCGCAAGCACAACTGTCACGTGCACCGATGCCTGCGGATCGGCACCCACACCGCCGTCGACCACGACGGCGTTCAGCACATCGTCTGCCGGTCCCACCATCCCGACCTCGGTGTCGCGCACAAGCTGCGTCCGCACCACCTCGTCGGTCACGCGACGCCGCCGGCGAACGGCTAGTCAGTCACGTGTCAGGGCCCACCACAACGGGACCGACGTGTGGTCGAAGCACGCCTTCCAGCCGCCGTGCTCGAACGTCGTTCGTACGCAGTAGGCGGCTCTCGGGTAGTAGGCGCCCATCACGCGCGCCGCGGATTGCGAAGGCGTCGCGACGCGCCCTGGGCACGCGACGTGTTGCGTTTGGTTGCGAGGCACTCGCCTGCCTGGCCCACCAGGGCTTGGCGGATGCCCCTCCCCTGCGCCGCGCACCCCGCGTGGCGATGCAGCGCGGGTACGGCGACACCACCTACGGTGCAACCCTTCCCACTCTCGAGGAGACCCCATGCCCGACCCCTGGCTGCAGGATGCATGCGCGCTCGTCGACGCCTTCCGGACAGGGCAGCTGAGTCCGGTCGAGGCCGTGCAGGCCGTCCTCGACGCCGCCGCCGTCGACCCGTACAACGCCATCTGCCACGTCGATCCCGAAGCTGCGCTCGCGGCCGCCGCGGTGGCGGACACCAGCAGGCCGTTCGGCGGGGTGCCGTTCGCCGTCAAGGAGCTCGAAACCGTGCAGGGCTGGCCGTTCACCTACGGCACGAAGCTGCTCGAGGGCAACATCGGCACGCACACGATGGTGCATGTGGAGCGCATCCGCGACCTCGGCGGCGCGATCCCTGCTGTGCAGAGCACCAGCAGCGAGCTCGGCCTGGTCGGCTACACCAGCACCAAGGTCCACGGCACGACCACCAACCCCTGGGATACCAGCCGTACGCCGGGCGGCTCGAGCGGCGGCACGGCAGCCGCCGTGTCGGGCGGCCTTGTGCCGATCGGCACCGGCACCGATGGCGGTGGCTCCATCCGCATCCCGGCGGCGTACGTCGGGCTGGTGGGGTTCAAGACCTCGTTCCGCCGGATCCCCTTCGCGCCGCAGGCCCAGCTGGAGCCGCTGACCTCCACGGTCGGATGCCTGTCCCGGTCAGTCCGCGACACTGCCCGGTGGCTGGACGTCGCCAACGGCGCACATCCCCGCGACCCCTTCTCGCTCCCGCGGGTCGAGGGCTTCGAGGCCGGCCTGGGCACGCATGACCTGGCCGGGCTTCGCGTCGCCGTGCTGCCGACGTTCGGGGGTGCGGTCGTGCACCCGGACGTGCAGGCCGTCGTGGAGGACGCCTCCCGCGAGCTGATCGCGGCGGCAGGGATGAAGCGGGTCGAGGTGACCTTCGTTCTTCCGGACATGGGAGCTGCCTGGGCGGCCCCTGCCCTGCCCATCATGTGGGCCGGCATGGGGGCCTTCTGGCCCGACATCCGGGAGATGCTGACCGACGAGGTCGCCGCCGCGATGGACCTCGCGCAGGGCTACGACATCGCGACCGCAGCGGCCATCGACCCCGTCCGTCAGCTGCTCAATGAGACGGTCGCGGATCTGTTCGAGCAGGTCGACCTCGTGCTGTGTGCGACCAACCCGGACGTGGCCTACCCCGCTGAGGGGCCGTCCCCGAGGCAGGTCGGAGACGTCCCGGTCGACCCCTACAACATCGGGCGGCTGACGATGGGCATGAACATCACGGGCGTCCCCGCGATCAGCGTGCCCGCGGGGCTGTCCCCGTACGGGCTGCCGATCGGACTGCAGGTCGTCGGGCCGCGGCACACCGACCACCTGCTGCTCAGCGTCGCCGCCCTGCTCGAGCAGATCCGCCCCTGGCCGCTGGTCGCTCCACGCTAGCTCGGCGAGGTCCAACGGCGCCGATGTCGAGATGTGGTGTGCGCCGACGACGGCGTGCGCGTGTCGTGGAGTCGGGAGCAGCACCCCACACTCCCAGTGTGGTCCGAGCGCGCGATTGCCGGACCGGTGTATTAAGGGTACTCAATATGGCACCATGCACGTGAACGGCAGCATCCACGCGCCGCGCCACCGTTCAGGAGCAACCGCGATGACCGAGCTGCCG
>JAWWOJ010000045.1:0-12975 GCA_033851885.1 Frankiales bacterium
TCGGCGCCACCGACTCTCCGGCTCCCGGTCGTCGACCGCGGCCCTGTCCTGCGGCACGGGAGCGCCCCGGGGGGCGTGGACAGCCTCGGTGCGCGCGAGGCCATCGTCTTCACCGACCCTGCCGAGCCGAGCAGGCTCCTCATGCACTACGACGGCGCCGGGCAGCGGGGGTGGCTCGCCTGTCTCGCCGACTCCACGGACGGCGGCGGCACCTGGACGCGACGCGGCCAGGTGCTCCCGCTCGGCAAGCCGGGTTCCTACGACTCGGCCTCGGCGTCCTCGCCGTGGGTCGTGCAGGACGATGCCGGCCGGTGGCACATGTTCTATCTCGGCGCCCGCAAGGCCACCGCGGCTCCGCGCCGGATCCCGATCGCGCCCTACACGACCCTGCACGCCACGGCGACGTCCCCGCGCGGCCCGTGGACCAAGCGCGGCCCCGCGATCGTGCCGGCCAAGGGCAGCTGGTACGGGCAGAGCGCGTCGCCCGGTCCGGTGACCCGGCACGACGGCTACTGGCTGATGCACTTCTCCGGAGCCAGCTCGCAGGGACCGACCCTCGGGCTCGCCCGGGCCGCGACGCCGGACGGGCCGTGGTACGTCGACCCGGTGCCGCTGCTGCCGGCCTCGGAGCGGCTGGAGAACGCCGCGCTGCACCACGATGCCGCCAGCGGGCTGTGGTGGCTGTTCGCCGACCACATCGGGACGATGAACGGCTCGGACGGGCTGCTCTACACCGACGCGATCTGGGGCTACGTCAGCTCCGACCCCACGAGCTTCTCGCCGACCCAGCGGGCGCTCGTCCTCGACGGCCGGAGCACGAGCTGGACCAAGGTCATCGGCATGCCGTCGGTCGTCCCGATGGACGGTGGGCTGGCGCTGTTCTACGACGGCATCGCCGGCAAGCAGCGCACCGACCACATGGACCGCGACATCGGGATGGCCTTCCTCCCGCTGCCTCTGACCCTCGGCTAAGGCTTCTGGACCTCGGCGATCCGGGCCAGGTCATCGAGGGCGGTGTGCAGCTCCTCGGGATACTCCATGGGCAGGAAGTGGCTGCCGTTCAGCACCGTGATCAGCGCGTGCGGGATCTGCGCGGCAGCGTCGACGACGTCGTGCATGGAGGTCAGCACGTCGTGCCGGCCGGCGACGAGCGTCACAGGGCACGTCACGAAGTGCAGGTCCATCGGGTCGTGCTTCGCCGCCGCCACCGCGAGCCGGGTGTACCACTGCCAGTCGTGCCGCAGGAACTGGTCCAACATCGGCACGACGACCTCCGGCCGCGCTCTGGAGCTCATCACTCCTGAGTGCGTCAGCAGCCAGGCGAGACCGTGGTTGGCCGGCAGCTTGGCCGTCACCCTCGTGATGACCGGACCGAGGTACTTCCCGGTCTTCGCGATGCGGACCGAGATCGGCTTGCGGAGCCGTCGCGGGATGCGGAGCGGTCCCCCCATCGTGCTGAACGTCCCGCCCGGCACACCGGCGACCGACAGGATGCCCGCCACCCGCTCCGGGTGCCGGTGCAGGAACTCGAACGCCACGTTGACGCCGATCGACCAGCAGGCGACGAGGGCCCGGTCGAGGCCCTGGTCGTCCAGGACAGCAACCATGTCGTCGACATGGTCCTCGACGCGGATGCGGCCGAGGTCCTTGGGCCGCGCGGACCCGAAGGTGCCGCGGTGGTACCAGGTCACGGCGTCGTAGCCGCTGCCGGCTGCGACCAGAGAGGGCCACGCCTCGGGAATGGTGCCGAGCCCGTTGGCGATGACCAGTGGCACTCCGGGACCGCCGCTGCGCCAGCCCTTGATCCGCGTGCCGTCGCCGGAGGTGACCTCGAAGGTGGTGGCCATCAGGGCTGACCGGCGGCGACCAGCCGCCGCACGTCCTGCCGGGGGAGTGCGGTCAGCACCGTCGTACCGCCGTCCGTGCGGTGCAGCACCACGGGGCGTCGCTTGCGCACCTCGAAGGCGTCGACCTCGTCCCACCCGACCCGTCGTGTCCCGAGGCCGTTGCAGACGAGCAGGCCGTCGCCGTCCGCGACCACGCGCGCCCGCAGCGTCCAGACGAGACAGCCGAGCGGGGCCAACAGCAGCAGCGTGAACCACGGTCCTGCCAGCGCCAGGTAGAGCGCGCCGATGAAGAACACGCCGACCGCCATGAGGGCCGTACGGTCGGGACGGAACTGCACTCTCTCCACCGCGTCATGGTGTCACTTACGCTTCCTGTCATGACGAGCAAGCCCCGCTCCACCGACGTCACCGAGGGCGACCGTCGTGCCCCTGCCCGCGCGATGCTGCGTGCGGTCGGGCTGACCGACGACGACATCGACAAGCCGCAGATCGGGATCGCGTCCTCCTGGAACGAGATCACCCCGTGCAACCTGTCGCTCCAGCGCCTGGCCAAGGCCGCCAAGCGCGGCGTGCAGGAGGCCGGCGGCTTCGCGATGGAGTTCGGCACGATCTCGGTCTCCGACGGCATCTCGATGGGCCACGAGGGGATGCGCGCCTCGCTCGTCAGCCGCGAGGTCATCGCCGACTCGGTCGAGACCGTCGTCTTCGCCGAGCGCCTCGACGGCACGGTCACGCTGGCCGGCTGCGACAAGTCGCTCCCTGGCATGCTCATTGCCGCCGCCCGCCTCGACCTCGCGTCGGTCTTCGTGTACGCCGGGAGCACGCTGCCCGGGAAGCTCCGCGGTCCCGACGGGACCGAGGAGGACCTGACAATCATCAACGTCTTCGAGGCGGTCGGGGCCTGTGCGCGGGGGCTCATCACCCGTGACGAGTTGACGGCGATCGAGAAGGCCGCCTGCCCGGGGGAGGGCGCCTGCGGTGGGATGTATACCGCCAACACGATGGCCGCCGCCGCCGAAGCGCTCGGCATGGCACTGCCCGGCTCCGCCGCCCCGCCCGCGGTCGACCGCCGCCGCGACGACATCGCGTTCCGCTCCGGCCAGGCCGTCGTCGGGATGTTGGAGCAGGGCATCACCGCACGTCAGATCCTCACGAAGGAGGCGTTCGAGAACGCCATCACGGTCGTCATGGCGCTCGGTGGTTCGACGAACGCCGTGCTGCACCTGCTCGCGATCGCGCACGAGGCCCGGGTGGAGCTGTCCTACGACGACTTCAACCGGATCGGCGACAAGGTGCCGCACCTCGCCGACGTGAAGCCGTTCGGCAAATACGTCATGACCGACATCGACCGCATCGGCGGCATCCCGGTCGTCATGAAGGCGCTGCTCGACGCCGGCCTGCTGCACGGCGACGTGCTCACCTGCACCGGCCGCACCATGGCCGAGAACCTCGCTGACATGGACATCGCGCCGCTGGACGGTGATGTGATCCGCCAGCTGAACAACCCGATGCACGCCACCGGTGGGATCACGATCCTGCGCGGGTCGCTGTCGCCCGACGGCTCGGTCGTGAAGAGCGCAGGCTTCGACGGCGACGTGTTCGAGGGACCGGCACGGGTCTTCGACGGTGAGGCCGGCGTCATGGACGCCATCGAGCAGGGGACGCTCGAGAAGGGCGACGTCATCGTCATCCGCTACGAAGGCCCTCGCGGGGGACCCGGGATGCGCGAGATGCTCATGGTCACGGGCGCCATCAAGGGCGCGGGCCTCGGCAAGGACGTGCTGCTGCTCACCGACGGCCGCTTCTCCGGCGGCACCACCGGGCTGTGCGTCGGCCACATCGCGCCCGAGGCGACCGACGGCGGCCCCATCGCGCTCGTCGAGGAGGGCGACACGATCCGCCTCGACCTGGCCTCCCGGACCCTCGACCTGGTCGTGGACGAGGCCGTGCTCGAGCAGCGCCGGGCCGGGTGGAAGCCGCTCGAGCCGAGGTACACGACCGGCGTCCTCGGCAAGTACGCCAAGCTCGTCGGCTCCGCCGCCCAAGGCGCCATCACCGGCTGACCGCCATGAATGGATACTGCACTGCCGTTTTCGGCGAAAAAACCGCAGTGCAGTATCCATTCATCGCAGGGGGAGGCGTTTCAGGATGTGAGACGGGTGTCTCATAAAGTTGACACCGGGCCTACGCGACGGGCAGGCTGACGGCCATGCGCCCGATTCTCGTAGTTCCCCAGCGCGACTGCTGACCACCTCGCAGTCGCGCTGACCCCTTCGTGCCCCTGGCACAAGGGGTTCTTTTTTGCCCGCACATCAGGACCCAAGGAACAGGAACATGACCGCGACACCTGAGCAGAACCTCACCGGAGCCCAGTCGCTCGTGCGCAGCCTGGAGAGCGTCGGCTGCGAGGTCATGTTCGGGATCCCGGGCGGCGCGATCCTGCCCGCGTACGACCCGATCTTCGACTCGACCAAGCTGCGTCACATCCTCGTGCGCCACGAGCAGGGCGCCGGTCACGCCGCCGAGGGCTACGCCCAGGCGACCGGCAGGGTCGGCGTCTGCATGGCCACCAGCGGCCCTGGCGCGACCAACCTCGTCACCCCGATCGCCGACGCGTACATGGACAGCGTGCCGATGGTCGCCATCACCGGGCAGGTGCCCAGCGCCTCCATCGGCACGGACGCCTTCCAGGAGGCGGACATCTGCGGCATCACGATGCCGATCACCAAGCACAACTTCCTCGTGCAGAGCGCCGAGGACATCCCGCGCACGATCGCCGAGGCGTTCCACATCGCCAGCACCGGTCGACCCGGCCCCGTGCTCGTCGACCTGCCGAAGGACATCCTGCAGGCGCAGACGTCGTTCGCGTGGCCGCCGACCCTCGACCTGCCGGGCTACCACCCGACCACCCGGCCGCACGCCAAGCAGATCCGCGAGGCCGCCCGCCTCGTCGCCGAGGCGGCTCGCCCCGTGCTGTACGTCGGGGGCGGCGTCCTGAAGGCCCGGGCGGCCGCTGAGCTGCGCGTGCTCGCCGAGCTCACCGGCATCCCTGTCGTGACCACGCTGATGGCCCGCGGGGCGTTCCCGGACAGCCACCAACAGCACCTCGGGATGCCGGGCATGCACGGCTCCGTGGCGGCCGTAACCGCGCTGCAGAAGAGCGACCTGCTGATCTGCCTCGGGGCCCGCTTCGATGACCGGGTGACGGGCAAGCTGAGCACGTTCGCCCCGGTCGCGAAGGTGATCCACGCTGACATCGACCCGGCCGAGATCAGCAAGAACAAGACGGCGGACGTCCCGATCGTGGGGGACTGCCGCGAGACCATCGCCGACCTGATCGTGGCCATCCAGGAGGTCTATGCCGCAGGCACCCGCGCCGACCTCACGGGCTGGTGGCGGCAGCTCGACGGCTGGCGCGACACCTACCCGCTCGGCTACGACGAGCCCACCGACGGCAGCCTCGCCCCGCAGTACGTCATCGAGCGGATCGGCCGCATCGCCGGCCCCGACGCCCTGTACGTCAGTGGCGTCGGCCAGCACCAGATGTGGGCCTCGCAGTTCATCAGCTACGAGAAGCCCTACACCTGGCTCAACTCCGGCGGCGCCGGGACGATGGGGTACGCCGTGCCGGCCGCCATGGGGGCCAAGGTCGGGCGCCCTGAGGCGACCGTCTGGGCCATCGACGGCGACGGCTGCTTCCAGATGACCAACCAGGAGCTCGTGACCTGCGCGATCGAGGGCATCCCGATCAAGGTCGCCATCATCAACAACGGCAACCTCGGCATGGTGCGGCAGTGGCAGACGCTGTTCTACAACAGCCGCTACTCCAACACGGGGCTCGACTCCCGTCGCGTACCCGACTTCGTGAAGCTTGCCGACGCGATGGGCTGCATCGGGCTGCGCTGCGAGACCAAGGACGACGTCGACGCGACCATCGAGAAGGCGATGGCCGTCGACGACATGCCTGTCGTCATCGACTTCGTGGTCGGAGAGGACGCCATGGTCTGGCCGATGGTCCCGGCGGGCACGAGCAACGACGAGATCCTCGCCGCCCGCGACACCCGTCCCGTCTGGGGAGAGGACGACGTCTGATGACGACCCGACACACGCTGTCCGTACTGGTCGAGGACAAACCCGGTGTGCTGGCCCGCGTGGCAGCCCTGTTCAGCCGTCGCGGCTTCAACATCGAGTCGCTCGCCGTGGGCCCGACCGAGCACCCCACCACCTCGCGCATGACCATCGTCGTGACGGTCGACGACCTGCCGCTCGAGCAGGTCACCAAGCAGCTCAACAAGCTCATCAACGTGCTGAAGATCGTCGAGCTCGACCCTGACTCCTCCGTGCAGCGCGAGCTGCTCCTGGTGAAGGTCAAGGCGGACCTCGCGACCCGCAGCCACGTGCTGGAGACCGTCCAGCTCTTCCGCGCCAAGGTCGTGGACGTCGCCACCGACGCCGTCACGATCGAGGCCACCGGCACGGCCGACAAGCTGGCCGCGCTCATCAAGGTCCTGGAGCCGTTCGGCATCCGGGAGCTCGTCCAGTCCGGCATGGTCGCCATGGGTCGCGGTTCGCGCTCGATGACCGGCTCCGAGAACCGTCTCCGCTCAGCCAGCTAACAGAAAGAGATTCGCCACCATGACAGCCACATCAGCAGAGGTCTTCTACGACGACGACGCCGACCTCGCTCTCATCCAGTCCAAGAAGGTGGCCGTTCTCGGCTACGGCTCGCAGGGGCACGCGCACGCGCTCTCGCTGCGCGACTCCGGGGTGGACGTGCGCATCGGCCTGCCCGCGGGCTCCAAGACCCGCGCCAAGGTCGAGGCAGACGGGCTGCGGGTCGTCACGCCGGCCGAGGCGGCGGCCGAGGCCGACGTGATCATGATCCTGGCTCCCGACACGGTGCAGCGCACGCTGTACAAGGACGACGTCGAGCCGCACCTCACCGACGGCAAGGCGCTGCTGTTCGGCCACGGCCTCAACATCCGCTTCGGCCTCATCACCCCGCCGGCGGGCGTCGATGTCGCCATGGTCGCGCCGAAGGGCCCGGGCCACCTGGTGCGTCGCCAGTTCGTCGACGGCAAGGGCGTCCCGTGCCTCGTCGCCGTCGAGCAGGACGCGACCGGCAACGCGCTCGCCCTCGCGCTCTCCTGGGCCAAGGGCATCGGTGGCACCCGAGCCGGCGTCATCAAGACGACCTTCACCGAGGAGACCGAGACCGACCTCTTCGGTGAGCAGGCCGTCCTCTGCGGCGGTGCGAGCGCGTTGGTGCAGGCGGGTTTCGAAACGCTGATCGAGGCCGGCTACCAGCCGGAGATCGCGTACTTCGAGTGCCTCCACGAGCTCAAGCTCATCGTCGACCTGATGTACGAGGGTGGGCTCGCCAAGATGCGCTGGTCGATCTCCGACACCGCCGAGTTCGGCGACTACGTCACGGGCCCGCGCATCGTCACCGCCGAGACCAAGGCGGAGATGAGGCGCATCCTGTCCGACATCAAGGACGGCACCTTCGTCAACCGCCTGATCGCCGACGACGACAACGGCGGACAGGAGATGACCCAGTTCCGCAAGGAGCAAAGTGAGCACCCGATCGAGGTGGTCGGTGCCAAGCTGCGCCCGATGATGGCCTGGATCGACGCCGAGTCCTAGTCGAGTCCTCGTCGGCTACGGCGCGTAGTAGCCGAACAGGTCGAGGCTGACCGTCGAGGTACCCGCGGCGTTCTTGACGCGGACGTTGCCGCCCGCACTGGGCTTGGTCATCGACGCGCCGCTCGCGCTCTTGCCGGCGGAAACCGTCAGCGTGGTGATGCCGGGGAACGCGCCCGTCGCGAACGTCGACAGGAAGGTCGTCGCGGTCGGGAACGACGCGACGGTGTCGAGCACCAGCGAGGTGGCGCCGTTCGGGATGCCGAAGCCCTCGCCGGTCCCGACCACCTTGGTGTCCTTGACCGTGGCGCCCATCCTGGTCGGCCCGAACAGGCGCTGCGGCAGCACCGGTCGGAACAAGCCCGGGGCCGACGCGTCGTAGTAGCCGGCGAGATCTGCCACCACGTCGGTGCTGCCGAGTGTGGTGCGCAGCTTGATGCCGTGGTCGGCCCCGAGCGTCACGATGGCGAGGTTGGTTGCCGACTGGCCTGGCTTCGTGTGCACGTTGCCGGTCGTCGGGCTCGCCAGGTCGCTGCTGTAGACCTGCACCGTGCTGGTGTTGCTCGGGTTGATGCCGGTGACGTTGAGGGCCACGGCGACGGCCGTCGGCGGGATGCCGGAGAGCACCACGGTCCGGGCCGCGGTGGTGATGCGCGCCTGCACCGTGCCCGTGCCGGTGCGGGTGTCGATGACGCGGTGCGTTGCCACCGACGCGTAGGGCGTCCCGTTGCCGGGCGTGAAGTAGCCGACGACCGACGCGTAGTTGTGGGCCGAGCCACCGATGTTCCGGAAGCGCACGCTGCCCGCCGCCAGCGGGACTGTCGCCAGGCCGTCCTTGGTGTAGCCCGCCGCCGTCACCAGGTTTGGTACCCGGGCCGGAGGGGGTAGCGGGGCCGTACGCGGCTTGGCGTAGGCGAACAGCTGGCTGTTCCCGCTGGCAGTCGCGGCGGCCGAGAGGTTGAGGACGACGGCTGTCGCGTTGACCGGGACGCCGTTGGAGCCGGCGATGCTGACGTCCTTGAGCGCCCCGTTGCCGACGATGCCCCAGTCGAGCACCTGCACGGGGTTGGGCAGCGGGGTGTAGCCCGCGCCGGGCAGCGCCGGCGTCACCCAGCCCATGTCGCGGAACATGCCGAGCATGACCTCGCCGGGGTCGCGGGTGATGTCGTTGGCCTCGGCGAACGGCGTCATGAGGCTGTCCGCGTCGCCCACCGGATAGCTCAGGTCGGACAGGTGGCTGTAGCTCGAGCCCACCAGCCAGTCCGGCGGTGCGTAGAGCCGTGGCTCCCGGCCGCGGTCGGCCGCGCTGCCCTCGGGGCCGTTCCAGTAGACCTGGTTGCTCGTGACCACGTTGTAGAGCGCGTTGCTCTCGTTGGGGTAGCTGAGGACCGATGTCCCGCTAGCTGTCTCGGTGAACAGGTCGTAGACGAACGGGGTGCTGTCGCCGCCGACCGGGTCGTAGCCGAAGGCGGCGTGGCCCGCGCTGATCTTGTCGACGGAGCCGATGAAGCCGAGGCCGTGACCGAGCTCGTGCAGCACGACGGACTCGAAGTCGTAGCACCCGTTCGGGCAGGCGGCTCCGATGCCGTTCGGGTCTGCCCCGAAGTAGTAGAGGCTGCTGTCGTTGGAGAACTCCGCGACGATGTCCGGGTCGCTGGGTGCGCCATCGACGCCCTGGAGGCTGTTGGCCAGCGGGTCGGGGAAGTACACGCCCCCGATCTGCTGGAAGCCGAGCGGGCCGGCGCCGCCGAGCTGTCCGGAGGGCAGCGCCGCGAAGCAGGCGTCGACGGAGATCGTCACCGTGGACACCACGATGTGTGACCAGATGTCGACGGCCCGCTGGAACGCGTCGCTCTGGTCGGTGGAGGCGGTGGCGCAGTCGCCACCCGAGCTGGTCGGCGTCTCGTAGGTCACCGCCCAGGTCGACAGCTGGGAGCCCGACACGACCTTGGGTTGTGCGCTCGCGCGGAGCTGCTGCTGCCGGACGCCGAGCGACTCGGAGACTCCGCTGCCGGTGGCGGCGCTGCGCCCGGTGCGGTCGACGGTGTTGATCACGGTGGGGTGACCGTCGGACGGCCGGCCGCGGGTGATCGGCAGGTTCTTCCGTGCCTCGGCCAGCGTGGGCCTGTGGGTGCTGTTGGCGGCGGCGGACGCCGGCGGCGCGACGAGCGTGGACGCACTGAGGGTCAGGCCGGCGATGCTCGCGGCGATCAGGGCGGGAGGAAGCAGGCGCACGCGAGCTCCAGGGGTGAGGGGTTGGTTCGGGTGATCCTGTCAGCCAGGCTGTGGTCTGTCGCGGTGCCGCCGTCGCTAGGGTTGCGATCAGCCCGAACGCATTTCGACAAGAGGCTCTTTCCGTTGACCCGTCCCGTCGTCCTCATCGCCGAGGAGCTCGCCCCCTCGGTCCTCGCCGTCCTCGGTGACGGGTTCGACGTCCGCCACGTGGACGGGGCGGACCGCGCCGCCCTGCTCTCGGCGCTCCCGGACGTCGATGCCGTGCTCGTCCGCAGCGCGACCCAGGTCGACGCGGAGGCGCGCGCGGCGGCGCCGCGGCTCAAGGTGATCGCACGTGCCGGGATCGGCCTCGACAACGTCGACGTCCCAGCGGCGACCGCCCGTGGCGTCATGGTCGTCAATGCCCCGCAGAGCAACGTGGTCAGTGCCGCGGAGCAGGCGGTTGCGCTGCTGCTCGCCTGCGCCCGCAACATCGCGCCCGCCAACCAGGCGCTCAAGCAGGGCAAGTGGGAGCGCTCGAAGTGGACCGGGGTCGAGGTCGCCGACAAGACGGTGGGCGTGGTCGGCCTAGGCCGCATCGGAGTGCTCTTCGCCCAGCGGATGAGCGCCTTCGGCACCCGGCTGATCGCCTACGACCCCTACATCTCGGCGGCCCGCGCCGGCCAGATCGGCGTCCGGCTCGTCACGCTCGACGAGTTGCTGCGCGAGAGCGACTTCATCTCCATCCACCTGCCGAAGACGCCCGAGACCGTCGGGTTGATCGGCAAGGAGCAGCTCGCGCTCTGCAAGCCGACGGTGCGGATCATCAACGCAGCTCGCGGGGGTCTCGTCGACGAGCAGGCCCTCGCCGACGCGCTCGCCGGCGGGCAGGTCGCGGGTGCCGGTATCGACGTGTTCGCCTCCGAGCCATGCACGGACTCCCCGCTGTTCGCGTTCGACTCCGTGGTGGTCAGCCCGCACCTCGGCGCCTCCACCGTCGAGGCGCAGGACAAGGCCGGTGTGGCCGTCGCGCGCTCGGTGAAGCTCGCCCTCGAGGGCGAGTTCGTGCCGGACGCGGTCAATGTCCAGGCCGGCGGTGTGGTCGTCGAGGAGGTCCGACCGGCGCTGCCGCTCGTCGAGAAGCTCGGTCGCGTGTTCACCGGACTGGCCGGTGGCGTGGCCGCTCAGCTCGAGGTCGAGGTGCGCGGCGAGGTCACCGCACATGACGTGTCGGTGCTCCAGCTCGCGGCGCTCAAGGGGGTCTTCACCGACGTCGTGGAGGAGCAGGTCACCTTCGTGAACGCGCCCGCCCTCGCCGCGGAGCGCGGGGTCGAGGTCACGCTCTCCACCGATCCTGAGAGCCCCGACTTCCGCAGCCTCATCACGGTGCGCGGCACGCTCCCGAGCGGGGCGACCGTCAGTGTCTCCGGCACCCTCTCGGGGCCGCGACAGGTGGAGAAGCTGACCGAGGTGGACGGCTTCGACGTCGACCTGCTGCCCGTCGACCACCTGCTGTTCTTCCGCTACGCCGACAAGCCCGGCATCGTCGGCACCGTCGGTGCGGCCCTCGGCGAGGCGCAGGTCAACATCGCCGGCGCGCAGGTGTCGCGCACCTCCCAGGGCGGCGACGCGCTGATGGCCCTCACGGTGGACTCCGCCGTGCCCGCTGAGGTGCTCGAGGCCATCGCCGTGGCCATCGGCGCGCAGAGCGCGCGGTCCGTCGACCTCACCTGATGCCGAGGTTCACGTCCTACGACGGGACCACGCTGGCCTACGTGACGGTCGGCGAGGGGAGCCCGCTGGTCTGCCTGCCCGGCGGGCCGGGGAGTGCGGCGGCCTACCTCGAGGACCTCGCGGGGCTCGGGGAGCTGCGCACGCTGCTGCTGCTGGACCCGCGCGGAACGGGTCACAGCGAGCTGCCGGCCGACCCGTCGACGCTGCGCTTCGACCGCCTGGCTCTCGACCTGGAGGCGCTCCGTCAGCACCTGGGCCTGGACGCGCTCGACGTGCTGGGTCACTCGGCCGGCGCGATCACCGCCCAGGCGTGGGCGTCCCAGTACCCCGACTCGGTAGGCCGGCTCGTCCTCGTCACCCCGAGCGACCATCTCCAGGGCGGGACACGCGACGACGTGCCGGGGATCCGCGAGACCTACACCGCCGAACCCTGGTACGCCGAGGCGAGCGAGGCCGTCGAGCTGCTCCGGGACGTCCCGCCGTCGCAGCGCGCCGCCCTGCAGCGGACCATCCAGCCGTTCTTCTACAGCCGCTGGGACGACCGGGCCCGCCAGCACGCCGCGGGGTACGAGGCGCTGATGAGCAAGCGAGCCCAGCTGGGCTACTTCACCGGAGCCGACGCGGTCGACGTGCCCGCGATGGCCGCCGGCCTGAAGGAGGTGACCGCCCCGGTCCTCGTGGTCGGGGCGCCGCGCGACGCCATGTCCGGGCACCTGTCCGCCGAGCTCGTGGCGAGCTCGTTCCGCACCTCGACGCTGCGGTCCGTGGCGGGCGCCGGGCATCACCCCTGGATCGACGAGCCCGCCGGCTTCCGGGCCGCCGTCGACCCGTTTGTTACTCTCTAGAGCATGGCGCGCCTGCTCCTCCTTACGGGCCGCGACGGGGTCTGTTCCTAAGGCCGGCTCCCCGTCGCGGGTTGTTGCGTTGCCGCCATCCCGTTCGGACGTAGGAGCAGTTCCGTGAGCCACACCCGTTACAGCGCTTTCCCCCCGGTCGACCTCGCCGACCGGACCTGGCCCTCCCAGACCATCACGGCACCGCCGCAGTGGTGCAGCGTCGACCTCCGTGACGGCAACCAGGCCCTCATCGAGCCGATGGACGCCGCCCGCAAGAAGCAGATGTTCCAGCTGCTGGTTGCCATGGGCTACAAGGAGATCGAGGTCGGCTTCCCGGCCGCGTCCTCGACCGACTTCGACTTCATCCGCGACCTCGTCGAGCAGGACCTGGTCCCGCCGGACGTGACGATCCAGGTCCTGACGCAGGCCCGTGAGGAGCTGATCGAGCGCACCGTGCAGTCGCTCGTCGGCTTCAGCGGGACCGCCCTGATCCACCTCTACAACTCCACCTCGACCCTGCAGCGACGGGTCGTGTTCGGCCTCGACAAGGACGGGGTGAAGGACATCGCCGTCCAGGGCGCCACCTGGTGCAAGAAGTACGCCGAGCAGCTGCTGCCCGGCCAGTCGGTGCGCTGGCAGTACAGCCCCGAGTCCTTCACCGGCACCGAGCTCGACTACGCGGTCGAGGTGTGCGAGGCCGT
>JAWWOJ010000060.1:0-4273 GCA_033851885.1 Frankiales bacterium
GGCCGCCGCGCACGCCTCCCTCGACGAGCTGCCGACCTCGGTCGAGGGCGTCGTCGCCGCGCGGATCGACCTGCTCGCCACGGATGACCGGCGCCTGCTCAGGACTGCCGCCGTGCTCGGTCTCGACGTCGACCTCGAGCTGCTCGGCAGGTTGGCGGAGCAGGTCGGGGTGCCCATGCGGCCGGGGTCGCTCGAACGGTTGAGCGCGTTCCTCGTCCCCACCGGGGCGCGTACCTGGCGGTTCCGCCAGGCGGTGGTCCAGGCGACGGCGTACGAAGGACTCCCGTACAGCCGGCGACGGGTGCTCCACGGGGCGGTGGGCGACCTGCTCACCGATCGCGGCAGCGACGTCGAGCTGTCGTTGCACTTCTCGCGCGCCGGCCGGCCCGCGCAGACCTGGAAGCACGCCAGCGCAGCGGCCGCCCACGCCTCCGCTGCCAGGGCGCACGCCGAAGCAGCCGTGCTCTACGTCCGCGCACTCGAGGCCGCCCGTGCGCTGGACCTGGGCGCACAGGAGGCCGAGGCCTGGGAGGGGTTGGGCGACGCGCGCTTCCGGCTGGCCACGTTCAGCGAGGCGGCGGCGGCCTACGGCGAGGCGCGCCGACGAGCGCGCTCGCCGCTCGACACGGCCCGGTTGCGGCACAAGGCGGCGCTCTGCGCCGAGCGGTCCGGGAACTACGCCCAGGCCCTGTCGTGGTCCGCTCGGGCACGACGCGCGGTCGAGCCGATGTCGGGGGTGCCGGAGGCGACCCGGCTCGCGGCCGAGACGCTGGTGGTGCGGGCGACCGTCCGGCACTGGCAGGGGCGGCACGCCGACGCCGCACGGGACAGCGGGGCGGCGGTGCGACTGGCCACGGAGGCCGACGCGCTGGACGTCGCGGCCGAGGCACTCGTCTGGCTCGACGTCAGCGAGCTGAGGCTCGGACGCGGCGACGGCGGGCACGTGCGGCGGGCGCTCGAGGTGCTTCAGGAGCTCGGGAACCGTCCATGGCAGCTCGGCCGGTGCCTCAACGAGCTCGGCATCCGGGCCTGGTACGCCGATGACTGGGACGGCGCGCGGCAGGCCTACCAGCAGTGCCACGCCGCGTTCACCGAGGCGGGTGACCGCTGGGCGGCCGCGCTCGCGCAGGCCAACGAGGCCGAGATCCTCCTGGATCAGGGGCGGCTCGAGAAGGCCGAGCCCCTTCTCCGGTCGGCCCTGCGGGCCGGCAGAGCGTCGGCTGCCCCGGGGCACACTGCCTTCGTCCTCGGCCTGCTCGGGCGGCACGAGGCTCTCCGCGGAAGGCCTGCCGAGGCGCTGACCCACCTGAACGAGGCGAGGCGGCTGTACGAGGAGATCGGCGAGCCGGAGGAGGTGCTCGCGACCCGGCTGCGGACCGCCGAGTGCCACCTGCTGGCCGGGGCACCGGATCTCGCGCTGGCCGAGCTCCGGGGCCTTCCGGAAGGGATCTCTGACCCGCTGCTGCGACGCGTACGCGGGCTCGCGGCAACCGCCCTCGGTGACCCCGAAGCCGGCAGCGCCGACCTCGAGGCTGCCGTCACTGACGCCCGTCGCCGGGGCGCGGATCACGACCTGGTCCTCGGCCTCACGGCCTTGGGCAGGTGGTACGAGCTGACGGGGCGTCCGGTCCCGGCCGGGCTCCCGACGGAGCAGGCCATCGTGCGTCGGCGCCTCGGGATGGCTCCCGGTGGGTCGGTCGAGCTGCCGTCTCCCCGAGTCAGATCATCCGAGGGTCACCCGGCCGGTCGGGGATCCTGACCGTCGCGAGCTGATCACCACCGTTGCGGCGCAGGTCGGCCAGGCACGGATCGCCGACGGGGGCTGCGCCGCAGGCCTGCAGCGCGCCGACCCACCACGAGCCGACCGGGACGCTGCCGGTGAAGGAGGAAGTCGCAGCCAGGCACACGCGCCACTGCGCGGAGCCGTTGTTGGTCGCCCACTGGACCGCCTGCTTGGTCCAGCGCAGCGTGACCGTCTTGTCGTGGTGCCCCAGCTCGACGGAGACGGGGTCCCGGTAGGGGTTGGCGCGTCCGCTGGACTCGGGATCGGGGTCGCAGGCGACGAGGTCGGCCTCACTCCACGGGTCGACGCCGACGCCGAACGACAGCCGATCAGCCGTGCCGGCGCCGGTTGCCGGGTCTGCCTGGACACCCGCCGCCGTGTTGTGCGCGCCGACGGCACCTGTGACCGAGCACGTCGCCGCGCACGTCCCGTAGGTCGGCAGCACGCTGAAGGTGGTGGAGGAGGCAGGCGTCAGCCCCGACGCCCCGGCGGACACCTGGAAGCCACGTCCGAGCGTGCTCGACGTGACACCTGCGGCGCAGCTGCCGAACGTGGCCACGCCCTCCACGGTCGCGGTCGACGTCGTGCCGCCGAGGACCAGGGTGGTCCCGATCGGACTGAGGCTGACGGTGCGCGTCGCTGTGACCGTGCGGTCCTGGGCGTCGACGACGCGCGCTTGCGGGGCAGGGCACATCGAGACGACCGGCGTGACTCCGGTGCCCGCGACCGCCTGCGAGGACGACACCTGGACTGTCGACGGCTGAACGTCCCAGACCAGGTGGTCCGCGGGGCCCGCCCCGAGGTAGACGACGGGGTCGGTGCCGACCTTCGCGAAGTCGTTGCCGACGCCGCTGAAGTCGTTCGACTGCTTCACCGCGCTTCGGATGGTCACCGCCCCCTGTCCGGCCGTCCCCTTGACGGGCACCGTGATGACGAGCGCCTCACCAGCGGGCACGGCGTTCGTCGTCCCTGGGCCGCTGCTGACAAACTCCACGACGACATCGTCACCCACCTCCGCCGCGGGGCGGACGCTCCAGCCGGTCCGGCTGACCGAGGCGTTGCGCAGGTCGAGGCCGTCCGTCTTGAGCACCCGCAGCTGCGCCGAGGCGAACGGCTGGCCGCTGTCCGCGACGCCGGCGCACCCGCAGTTGCGCAGGCTCACGCTGGCCACGTCCGCGCTCCCCGCGGGGAGGGCGATCACCTGCGGCGTCGCCGTGGCCGAGTAGGCCTTCCCTCCCGGCTGCGGCTTCGCCGCCGACGCGACAGGAGCAAGTGCCGTCAGCACGAGCGGCGCGGCGACGAGCAGCGTGACGAGTCGAGCCGGTCTGACGCCCATGCGGTTCCCCCATTGCCCCCGCTCGGCCGGGAGACCGCTTCTCACCCTGCGGCCACGCGCTCGGGATGGCCATGGCTCGTTCGAACCGTTCGCACCTTTGCGCTGCGTGCCCGCTCGATCACGCCGCGTGCAAGACCAGCACGGGATCAGCCGCCGACCACCAGTGCGGACACGGGTACGGCCGAGTGGGACAGCCGCACCCCGTGGGACCCGCCGGCGTCACACCGGCATCATCAGTCCCACTCGGCCGGCTACGCGTCCGGGCGGAGGGTCAGACGTTGAAGCCGAGGGCGCGCAGCTGCTCGCGGCCGTCGTCGGTGATCTTGTCCGGACCCCACGGCGGCATCCAGACCCAGTTGATGCGGACATCGTTGACGAGCGGCTCGAGGGCGTTGCGGGTCTGGTCCTCGATGACGTCGGTCAGCGGGCAGGCGGCGGACGTCAGCGTCATGTCGAGGGTGACCGTGACGTCGTCGTGCACCATCGCGCCGTAGACGAGTCCCAGGTCGACGACGTTGATGCCGAGCTCCGGGTCGACGACGTCCTTCATGGCCTCGAGAACCGCGTCCTCGGACGGCTTGGCCTTCGGGTCGTCCGCGATCGTGGGGGTGTCGGTGGCCTCGCTCATGCGGTGTCCTTCTCCCGATCTGACAAGGCCTGGGACGTGGCGTCCTTCCAGGCCATCCAACCCAGCAGCGCGCACTTGACGCGCGCCGGGTACTTGCTGACACCAGCGAAGGCGATGCCGTCCTCGAGCAGGTCCTCATCGCCTTCGAGCTGACCGCGCGAGTGCATCAACTCGAGGAACGCCTCGTGGGTCGTCAGGGCGTCGTCGACGGGCTTGCCGATGACGAGGTCCGTCATCACCGACGTGGATGCCTGGCTGATCGAGCAGCCGTGCCCGTCGTAGGAGACGTCCTCGACGACACCGTCGTGCACCTTGACCCGCAGGGTGACCTCATCACCGCAGGTGGGGTTGACGTGGTGCACCTCGACGTCGAAGGGGTCCCGGAGGCCCTTGTGGTGCGGGTGCTTGTAGTGCTCCAGGATGATCTCCTGGTAGAGCGACTCGGTCATGCTGACCAGAACTCCTGGACCTGCTGGATTCCTTCCAGCAGGGCGTCGATGTCGGCGTCGTTGTTGTAGACGTAGCT
>JAWWOJ010000061.1:0-3034 GCA_033851885.1 Frankiales bacterium
CATCCACCTGAGGTCCCGATGACGACGACGTTGCCTGTCCCGTCCGCGCCACCGGTTCCCGGCACACCCCTGCCGCCGGCGGTGCTCGTGATGGAACGAGGCCCGGTGACCCGGTTCGCCGAGGCCGTACGGGACAGCAGCGCGAGCCAGGTCTCGCCCGCCGACGTCGACGGGATCGCGGTGCCCCCGACGTTCCTGTTCGCGGCGTCGCACTGGGGGATGTTTCCGGAGATTCAGCCGACGCCTCCGGACGGCGCGCGCACCCTGCTGGATCTCGTCACCTCGCTGCGCGCCGACGGCGGCATGGTTCTGCACGGCGAGCAGGAGTTCGCCTACGAAGCGCCGATCCGGGTTGGCGACGTCCTGCACGTGACAGGTGTGGTCGAGGACGTGGTTCACAAGCCCGGCAAGGACGGCCGGGC
Organism: Frankiales bacterium; assembly: GCA_033851885.1. Taxonomy (GTDB): domain Bacteria; phylum Actinomycetota; class Actinomycetes; order Mycobacteriales; family SCTD01; genus RYN-111. The sequence continues at coordinate 423 of JAWWOJ010000061.1, forward strand.
CGGCCTGACCGTGATGACCGTCCGCACCGAGTACCGCAGCGAGGACGGCGACCTGCTGGTCACGGCGCGCGCCACCTTCGTACATCGTCCGTAGTCGGCGCGGCTCACTGCACGCCCAGCTGGAGCGTGCGAGGCTGCCTTGACATCGCAGGTCGCGAGCTGATGGCGACGCATACGATATACTCGACATCTGATGATCAGAGGGGCCTGTTAGGTGAGCCAGCCGCTGCCGGAGAACACTGTCCCCGACCTTCACGTCAGTGCTGCTGCGGCCGCGTTCGACCGCCGTAGCAGCGGCGATCAGGTCGCGAGCTACATCAGGGAGCAGATCTTCAGCGGGCACCTGAGCCGCGGCGACCGGATCCGCCAGGACGACGTGGCCGGCGAGTTGCGCGTGAGTCGCATCCCCGTCCGGGAGGCGATGATCGCCCTCGACCGCGAGGGTTGGGTCACCATCGAGCCGCACCGCGGGGCCTATGTCAACGGGCTCGACACCGAGAGTGTCGCCGACCATTACGAGATCCTGGGCATGCTCTACGGCCTGGCCGGCCGGCGGGCCGCCGAGCATGGCACCGACGAGCAGATCAGTCGGTTCAACGAACTCCGGAAGGCCGTGCGCGGGGCATCGGACCCCGAGTCTCTGCAGCGCCACAACGAGGCGTTCATCCGCCACATGTACGGCTTGGCGCGGTCACCGCGGCTGTCGTCGGTGTCCCGGGTCATCACCGGAATCGTTCCCGGCAACTTCTTCGAGCGCGTGCCCGGCGCCAGCGAGTTGCAGAAGAAGGGCATCACGGCTGTCACCAAGGCCATCACCGCCCGCGACCGCGACCAGGTCGAGTCGGAGTGGCTGACGCTGCTCCGCGCGCAGGGGACGGCCGTCGTGTCGCTGCTGCGGACGAGCGGCGTCCTCGACTCCTGACCGACCGGGTCAGCGACCGATCACGAGCGCGTCGACGGCGACGACGCCCTGACCCTCGGGCAGCACCAGCAGCGGGTTGATGTCGATCTCCAGCAGCTCGTCACCGATTTCCAGCGCGAGGCGCTGCAGGCTCATCACCACCCGGACGAGGGCGTCGACGTCACCGGCAGGACGACCACGGACGCCCTCCAGCAGCTTCGCGGCGCGCAGACCGCCGACAACGGCGCGTACCCGGTCCTCGTCGAACGGCGGCACCAGGTGCGCGACGTCGGCGTACACCTCAGCCAGGACGCCACCCAGCCCGACGAGCAGGGTCGGCCCGAAGGGGTGCTGGTGCGACAGGCCCACGATGGCCTCGGCGACTGCCCCCGACACCATGGCCTGCACGACGACGCCGTCCACCCGGGCCTCCGGAGCGGCAGCCGCCGCCCGTTCGACCAGCGCCCGGTAGGTGTCGCGGACGTCCTGCTCCGTCTGCACCCCCACCACCACGAGCCCGAGATCGGACTTGTGCCCGATGTCGGCGGAGAGCACCTTGAGAACGACCGGTAGTCCGAGAGCCTGCGCTGCACGCACCGCCTCCTCCTCCGACAACGCCACCTGCTCGACCACGGTGGGGATGTCGTAGGCAGCAAGGAGCCGCTTGCTGTCGACCTCGTTGAGCGCACCGCGGCCGAGCAGACCTCGGACGGTGTCCCGCGCGGGCGACGCCGTGCGCGGTGCCGCGTCGAACGGACTGCGGTACCCCGCCGTGAACGCGCTCCAGTCCCCCAGCGCCTTCAACCCCTTCACCGACGCGGACATCGAGTGGAACAGCGGCACCCCGGCGGCGCACAGCGCCCGGTAGGCGTCGTTGTCGCGTAGTGGCGAGTTCCAGCAGGCCACGACCGGCTTGCCGCCCTCCTGGTGCAACGTGATGAGGTCGCGCGCGAGCGCGTCGCTCATGCCCGGGAACACACCGGTGATCGGTGCGAACAGCACGTCGACGGAAGGGTCGGCGAGCATCGCGCGCAGCACCTCGATGTTCTGAGGCGTGGCCGTGATGACACCGCCGCTGTCGACCGGGTTGTCCTTACGGAGGTACCACGGCAGCAGGTCCTCGAGCTTCGCGACCGTCTCGGGTGCGAACGTCGGCAGGGGTACGCCAGCCACGCCGCACAGGTCGGCGACGTGCGAGGCCGTCCCTCCCGACATGGCGTAGACGGCGACGCGCCCAGACACCGGGAGCTCCCGGAGGTGGCAGAACATGCCGGTGATCTCGACGACCTCGTCGATGTCATCCACTCGCAGGACGCCGAACTGCTCGAAGACCGCGTCGTGCACCGCATCGGATCCGGTCAGGTGGCCCGTGTGGGCCTGCGCCATGACGCGGCCCTCCTCCGACCGGCCCACCTTGATGCAGACGATCGGCTTGCCGGCGCGCGCTGCCGCGTCGGCGGCCAGCATGAAGGTGCGACCGTCGACGAAGCCCTCGACATAGCTGGCCACGGCTCCGACATCGGGTTCGGAGACCAGGTGCGCGACCATGTCCGACCATTCGATGTCGGCCTCGTTGCCGACGGTCGCCCAGGTGTGCACCGGAATGCCGAGGACCTCGCCCTGCACCAACGGACGTCCCTGGAAGCCGGACTGGGTGACCACGGCGAGCTTGCGGCCAGGCAGGTCCTGGCGCCAGGGCTCGTAGAAGTTG
>JAWWOJ010000086.1:0-5145 GCA_033851885.1 Frankiales bacterium
CAGGGCGTCGAGCAGCTGCGCGACGCCGAAGTTGAGCACGGCGGAGCCGAACAGCACGGGCGTCGCGCGGTGGTCCAGGTATCCCTCGAGGTCGAGGTCACCGTCGTCGGCGGACAGCAGCTCCGACTCCTCGACGGCGGTCGTCCAGGCCTCGCCGTGGGTGGCCAGCGCCTCCTCCGGCGACAGCACGGTCATCGCGGCGAGGGTCGCGCCACCGGCCGTGCGCGTGAACTGCACCATCGAGCCGGTGCGACGGTCGAGCACGCCCCGGAAGTCGCCGGCCACACCCACCGGCCAGGTCAGCGGCGTCGGCTTGAGGCCGGTCTTCGCCGCCACCTCGTCCATCAGCGCCAGCGGCTCGTGTCCCGGGCGGTCCCACTTGTTGATGACGGTGAGCACCGGGATGCGGCGGTGCCGGCAGACCTCGAACAGCTTCAGCGTCTGCGGCTCCATGCCCTTCGCCGCGTCGACGAGCATGACCGCGGAGTCGACGGCGGCGAGCACGCGGTAGGTGTCCTCCGAGAAGTCGGCGTGACCAGGGGTGTCGACCAGGTTGATGACGGCGTCCTGGTACTCGAACTGCAGCGCGGCCGACGAGATCGAGATGCCGCGCGCCTTCTCGATGTCCATCCAGTCGGACACGGTGCTCTTGCGGCCGGCCTTGCCGTGGATGTGGCCGGCCTCGCTGATCACCCGCGCGTGCAGCGCGAGCGCCTCGGTCAGGGTCGACTTGCCCGCATCCGGGTGACTGATGACGGCGAAGGTCCGCCGACGCGCCGCCTCGGAGATCGCACGGCTGTCGGACACCGCTCCAGGTTAGTGGAGACACGACAGCGCCCCCGTCGGATGACCGGGGCGCTGTCGGGCGGAGCCGCCTGTCGGAATCGAACCGACGACCTATTCATTACGAGTGAATCGCTCTGCCGACTGAGCTAAGGCGGCCTTCGTGCAGCGACGAGTCTAGGGCACGCGAGCGTCGCTCCGGATGTCACCGCAGCCCGAGCGCCATGGCCTCCACGGCCAGCTGCGGCGCCACGTTGCCATCGATCGCCTCGCGGCAGGCGAGCACCGCGTCGATCCGGTGGAGGGTGTCCTCGGGGGCGGTGGCGGCGGCGATGCGCGAGGCCTGGTCGACCAGGTCGCCGTGGACGAGCGACGCGCCGGTGCCAAGCTGCAGGGACAGCACGTCGCGGTAGAACGCGGCCAGGTCGATGAGTGCTCTGTCGAGGGCGTCGCGCTGGGTGCGGGTCCCGCGCGACTTCTGGCGTCGCTCGAGGTCTTTGATCGCACCGGCTCCGCCCCTCGGTCCTCCAGCCGGGATGCCCTTGCCGGTGGCGCCCGCGCCGAGGGCGGTGGCGAGTGCCTCCTTCTCGGCGTCATCGCGGCCCGCGGCGAGCAGGTCGGCCTCCTCTTTGGCGGAGTCGACGAGGTCCTTGGCGGCGTTGAGGGCCGACCCGACCGAGGTGAGTGACGTCGGCAACCGGAGCACATCGCGGCGCTCACGACGGGTTGCCTCGTCGGTGGCGAGCCGACGGGCCCGCCCGATGTGGCCTTGAGAGGCCTGGGCCGCAAACGCCGCCATCTCCGGGTCGATGCCCTCGCGCACCAGGACGGAGGCGACCGCTTCGGCGGACGGGGTGCGCAGCTGCACGAGCCGGCACCGGGAGCGGATCGTCGGCAGCAGGTCGTCGACCGAGGGCGCGCACAGCAGCAGGACGCTGTGCGGCGGCGGCTCCTCGACGGCCTTGAGCAAGGTGTTCGAGGTGCGCTCCTCCATGCGGTCCGCATCCTCGATGAGGGTGACCTGCCAGCGGCCACGGGTCGGGGCGCGGGAGGACCGCTGGATGACCTCGCGGGCCTGGTCGATGAGCAGGTGCAGCCCCTCAGGCACGATCACTGCGACGTCGGGGTGGCTGCCGGTCAGCGCCTGGTGGCAGGTCTCGCAGTTGCCGCAGCCGTTCTGGGGGCACTGCAGGGCGGCGGCGAACGCCCGCGCGGCGACGGAGCGACCTGACCCCGGCGGTCCGGTGAACAGCCAGGCGTGCGTCATCGCCCGTCGATCGGCCCGGCCGTCTGCGGCCGCCTGCAACTGCTCGACGACAGCGTCCTGGCCCACCAGGTCGGCGAACACGGTCATGCCCGCACCAACCTGGGGGTCGGCGCGGCAGGGAGGACGCGGGCGGCGACGGCGGCGTGGACGGCGTCCGGTGAGAGGCCCGCTGCGACCACCAGGTAGCGGGCGGGCTCCGCTGCGGCCAGCTCGAGGAAGCGCTGCCGCACGGCCTGGTGGAACGCCAGCGACTCCTGCTCGATGCGGTCCGGCGAGCCGGTCGCGCGAGCCAGCCCGATGGCCGGGTCGATGTCCAGCAGCAGGGTCACGTCCGGCACCAACCCGTCCGTCGCCCAGTGCGACAGCTGGGCCACCTCCTGCTGCGGCAGCGAGCGACCCGCGCCCTGGTAGGCCAGCGAGCTGTCGACGTACCGGTCGCTGATGACGACAGCCCCGCGCTCCAGCGCGGGTCGGACGACGGTGGCGACGTGCTGCGCCCGGTCGGCGGCATAGAGCAGTGCCTCGCCGCGCGGCGACAGTGCGGTGGCCGGGTCGAGGAGCAGCGCGCGGATCTTCGCTCCCACAGGGGTCGCGCCCGGCTCACGCGTCACGACGACGTCGTGTCCCGCCTCCTCGAGCACCGCCGCGAGTCGGCGAGCCTGCGTCGACTTCCCGGCGCCCTCGCCGCCCTCGAACACCACGAACAGCCCAGGGCGCGCCGGACGGGAGGCCCTCCGGCGGACCAGTGCTATGAGATCACGTCGCAAGGGGACTCCTGGCCGGTCGTCGAGGATGCGGAACGACAGCATGCCCACGGTGAGGGCGAGCAGGCCGCCCAGCAGCAGCGTCACCGACACGCCGTTGACGTCGAGCTCGCCGACGCGGTGCACGCCGATCAGATGCGCAAGCGCGGCGCCCACCGCGACGGCGAGGAGCAGCGAGATGCGCATGAGCGAGTTGACGAGGCCGAAGGTGCGACCCCGCACGGCGTCCTCGACCTCGGACCCCAGCAGGGTCAGGCCGAGCACATAGGCCAGTCCTGCGAACCAGCCGAGCACCGCGGTCGCGAGGGTCACCAGTGCCAGGACAGGGACCACGGACATGAACACGAGACAGCCACCGGCGACGAAGATCGCCGGTCCTAGCGCGCGGTGCCGGGACAACCCGTGAACCGCCCGCGGCCCGAACGCCACCCCGAGCGCGATGCCCACGAACACCGACCCGAAGAGCAGGGCGAACGCTGCCTCACCGCCGTCGAGCACCGTCTCGGTGAACAGCTTGCCGTTGCCGACGATCACGCCGGTGGCCCCCATCGCCCCGAGCATGCCGACGAGGACGCCGCGCACCAGGTCGCTCGATCGTGCGAACCGCAGGCCCTCGCGGACACTCTCGAAAAGGGTCGGCGGCTCCTCGAGGCTCGGCGCGACCGTCGCCCGGGACGGGATGTCCTTGATCCTGAACACCTGGACGGCCGCGAACAGGAACGTGCCCGCATCGATGAACAGCGCGATGTGCGCAGCCGGTTCTCCGGTGCGCACCGAGAGGACACCGAGCACGCCGAACACGACCGCGGCGATCGGTGCGGTGCCGTAGGTGGCGAACAGTGAGATCTGGTTGGCGGACTGCAGCTGGTCGCCGGCCAGGTGCGGGACCGAGGCCTCCTTGGCCGGTATCCACAGCAGGGACAGCACCTCGACCAGCGCGGTGGCGATGATCAGCCACCCGACGCTGCCGACGAGGGGCATCGACAGGAACAGCCCGAACCGCAGCACGTCACTGACGACCATCACCAGGCGGCGGTCCACCCGGTCGGCGACCACGCCCACGAGAGGCGCCAGCAGTACGGCGGGCAGCAGCCGGAAGGTCAGCACGCCACCGATCGCCCAGCTCTTCGCGTTGAAGCCGTGCACCAGCTGGCTCGCCAGTGCCGTGGTCGCAAGGAAACCCAGCCAGTCACCGAAGCTGGACAGCACGAGAGCCAGCGAAAGCTGCCGGAAGCCGCGGTGCGCGAGCGCCCCGGGCCACCTGCCCACCATCAACCGTGCAGCCACGCGGCCAGCCTAGGCCGGTTCAGGACTTCTTCTTGCGGACCGCCTTCTTCGCCGGTGCCTTCTTGGCAGCGCCCCTGCGAGGCGTGGCCTTTTTCTTCACCGGCCCGCGAGCACGCCGGTCCGCGAGCAGCTCGGAGGCCCGCTCGTCGGTGAGCTCCTCGAGGGAGTCGTCCTTGCGCAGCGAGGCGTTCGTCTCGCCGTCGGTGACGTAGGGGCCGAACCGGCCCTCCTTGACCACCATCGCCTTGCCGCTGACCGGATCGAGGCCCAGCTCCTTGAGAGGTGGCGCGGCGGCGGCCCGGCCGCGCGCCTTCGGCTGGGCGAGCAGCTCCAGCGCCTGCTCGAGCGTGACCGTGAACAGCGACTCCTCGTCGACCAGCGAGCGCGACTCCTTGCCCTTGCTGATGTAGGGCCCGTAGCGGCCGTTCTGCGCCGTCACCGGTTCGCCCTCGACCTCACCGAGGGTGCGTGGCAGCGACAGCAGGCGCAGCGCCTCGTCGAGCGTGACGCTGCTGAGATCCATCGACGTGAACAGCGAGGCCGTCGCCGGCTTCGCCTTCGAGCCCTCAGGTTCGACAACGGTGATGTAGGGCCCGTAGCGGCCCTTCTTCGCCACGATGTCGAGGCCCGACCCGGGGTGCTGGCCGAGCAGCCGGTCGTCGCTCGGCGCGTCGGCCAGCTCGATCGCCATCGCCACGGTGAGCTCATCGGGGGCGAGGTCCTCCGGCAGCGACGCCTTCCGCTCCCCGATCTCGACGTAGGGCCCGTACCGGCCGACCCTGACGACCACGGGTGTGCCGTCCTCGGTGGTGCCGATCTCGATGGAGTTCACGGCCCGGGCGTCGATGTCGCCAAGGTTCTCGGTGACGAGCTTCTTCAGGCCGCCCTGGCGGGCGAGGCCGCCCTCCTTGCCTTCGGGGTTGCCGAAGTAGAAGTTCGTCAGCCAGTCGACGGAGTCCCGGGCGCCGTCAGCGATCTGGTCGAGGTCCTCCTCCATCGACGCCGTGAAGGCGTAGTCGACGAGCCGTCCGAAGTGCTGCTCCA
>JAWWOJ010000087.1:0-4940 GCA_033851885.1 Frankiales bacterium
GCGAACGCCCTGCGCGGAGAGTGCGTCCGGGTCGCCGAAGGCGGCACCGTCCTCGAACGGCACGCGGTCGAGCAGATCGCGCTGAGCTGCGTCCTCGACGGCTCCGGCCAGTCGTTGTACGTCGCCACCGTCCCCAGCGTCGACCGTGAGGTTGCCGGCCGGCTGCGCCAAGGCGCCCTCGTCACCATCAGCCTCAGCTGAGCTATCAGAGCCCCTCGCAGGCGTCGGCATCTGCCCTCGCCGGAACACGACTCGTGTTACGGAGAAGCATGAAAAGAGCAGTCACGTCAGACCAGACCCCACCCGCGCTGGGCGCCTACTCCCCCGCGCTGGTCAGCGACGGTTGGGTGTACGTCTCCGGCCAGGCCGGGCTCAAGGCCGACTTCACCGGGTTCGAGGAGGGCGACGTCGGGGCGCAGACCACGCAGACGCTCGCCAACATCGAGCAGCTTCTGCTTGCTGCCGGCTCCTCCTTGGACGGCGTCGTCCGGACTACCTGCTACCTCGCGGACATGGACAGCTTCGCCGCCTTCGACAGTGCCTATGCCGCGGTGTTCGCAGCGGCAGGCGTGGAAGTGCTGCCGGCGCGGACGACGGTCGGCGCGAACATCCCGATCGCGGTGGAGATCGACGCCGTCGCGCGGGTGATCTCGTGACCGCGGTGCTTCCCGACGTCCGTGGGTCAGTCAAGGGTCTGCCCGGCGAGATCTCGGAGTCGGGACCGGGCTCCCTGGAGTCCTACGGCTGGAACCTCGCGGCCGGCGACCTGCCCCTGCCGGTGCTGGCTCTGCGCCGCTCGGCGGTCAACCACAACATCGACGCGATGGCGCGGTGGTGCCGCGAAAAGGACGTGGTCCTGGCCCCGCACGGCAAGACCACCATGGTGCCTGAGCTGTTCCGTCGTCAGCTCGCCGCCGGCGCCTGGGCGATCACGGTGTCCACCCCTCGCCAAGCTGAGGCAGCCGTGCATGCCGGGTCGGATCGGATCCTGGTCGCCAACCAACTGGTCGATCCCGTCGAGCTCCGGCGACTCATGGAGATCGTGGGCCTCGGCCACGAGGTCTACCTGTTCGTCGACAGCCTCGAGGGCATCCGCCGGCTCGACGAGGCGGCCGGCAGTGCCGGCCACACGGTGCGCGTCTTCGTCGAGCTCGGTTTCGTCGGTGGCCGCACCGGGGTGCGCACCCAGCAGGAGTTCCACGACCTGCTGCAGGCGGTCGACGGAGCCGGCCACGTCGAGCTCGCGGGCGTGTCTGCCTTTGAGGGGATCATTCCCGCGCTGCGCCGTCGGCCGCCTCCGCCGCTCGACATCCTCGACCCGGACCTGAGTCCGGTGCACTCCTACCTGTCCGCGGTCGCGGCGACCATCACGCAGGCCCAGCAGGCGGGCTTCCTGATGGACAAGCCGATCATCACGGCCGGTGGCAGTTCCTCGTTCGACCTCGTCGTCGAGTACCTGCGCGATCTGGCCTCGCTTCTCGTGCTGCGGAGCGGCTGCTACGTCACACACGACCACGGGCTCTACGTCTACCTGTCACCCTTCGTCGCAGGCCAGGACGAGCCGCCGCCGGTGGAGACCCTGCAGGCCGCGTTGGGGCTGTGGTCCCACGTGGTCTCCACACCCGAGACGGGCGTGGCCGTCGTCGCTTTTGGTCGGCGCGACGGAAATGACGACTTCGGCATGCCTCAGCCGCTCTACCTCGTGAGCAGCGATGGCAGCCGGGTTCCGGTGCAGGGCTGGAACACCGACTCGATGTGGGACCAGCACGCGCGCCTGCGAGCCGATCCGTCCGGGGCGACGTCTCTGCACCCGGGGGACGTGCTCGAGTTCGGGATCTCCCACCCGTGCACGGCCTTCGACAAATGGCGCAGCATCGTCGAGATCGACGACAACGACGACGTTCTCGCTGCCTGGGAGACGTGGTTCTGATGACGGCACCCGTGTTCGTCGGCTCCGGCGTCGCCCTGCTCACCCTGTTCGACGACGACGGCCGGCTGCTGGGCGACGCCACCGCCGAGCTTGCCCAGAACCTGTTCAGCGAGGGCATCACCGCGTTTCTCATTGCAGGTACGGCGGGTGAGTTCTTCTTGCTCGACGATGACGAACGCGTTGAGCTCGTCGGTGCGGTGCGGCGGGCGCTGCCGGCGCCCGCGACCGTTCTCGCCCATGTGGGTGGCGTTGCTGGCGACCGAGCCGAGGCGATGGCCAAGGCAGCCGTCGGTGCCGGCGCCGATGGGCTGGTCGCGCTCCCGCTAGGGATCGATGACCTGCCCAGCTACTACGCGGGGATCGTCGGCGCAGCGGGGAGCACACCCGTGCTGGCCTACCACCTGCCGCAAGCCGGCGCCTCGATCCCTGTGGCTGTACTTGCGGAGCTCGGTGTCCGCGCCGTGAAGGACTCCGAGGGCGACCTCGACAGACTCCGCGATGAGATCCAGACGGGCCTGGACGTCTACACCGGCGCCCCCAACACCCTCGCCGCCATGCATGAGCTGGGCGCGCCAGGCACCCTTGTAGGGCTCGCCAACAGCCACCCGGACGTCAGCATCGCCGCGTTCTCGGGCAACGCCGACGCGCAGGCGCGGCTCAGTGCTCTGGAGCCAGCCAGCCTGGACGACTTCCCGACCGGGTTGAAGGTCATGACCGCTGAGCGCTTCGCCATCCCGACCGGCTCGCGGGGCAAGGCCCACCCGTGAAGCGGGCGCGGGTCGCGCTGACCGGGATCGGCATCCCGCAGGCACTGCGCTGGTACGACGGTGCGCTCTGGTTCTCCGACAACACCGTCGGCACCGTCAACCGCTGGACAGGTGACGGTGACCCGCACGTGATCGCCGAGGTCCCGGGCGCTGGCGGGCTCGGCTGGCTCCCCGACGGCCGATTGCTGGTGCTCTCCACAGTCGACCACGTGGTGTACCTCCTCGAGGAGGACGGGACGCTCGTCACACACGCCGACCTGGCTGGACTCGCCGGCGGCACCCCCAACGACATGATCGTCGACGCAGTGGGCCGGGCCTATGTCGGCAACTACGGGTTCGACTACGAGAAGCGGACGGCATCCGGGTCGCACGCAGCGCTGTTCGCGCCGCCCGGACCGGCTATGACCTCGCTGGCGTGCCTCAACGCGGACGGAAGTCTGCTGGGGCAGAGCGGCCCGGTGCTCTTCCCGAACGGCGCCACCTTGGTCGACGACGGCACGAAACTGCTGCTGTGCGAGACCTTGCGGTTCCGGATCACCGCCTTCGACGTCGACACCGACGGAACCTTGTCCGCTCCGCGGCTGTGGGCCAGCCTGATCCCTCCCCTGCTCTGGCGGGCACTGACAGCTGAGGGTCTGCTCGGGGCGATGACTCGTTGGGTTGGCGGGGCGCTGGAGCACCCGCAGGTCTCCCGCCGATCGGCCTCGCCCATCGCTCCGGATGACATCGCCACCAACGCTGATGGCACCGTCTGGATCGCCAACTCCGCACGCGGCGAGTGCGTCCGGATCGCCCACGGAGGGCGAGTCCTCGACCGCATCGCGACCTCCGGTCACACCCTGGGGATCGCCATCGGCGGACCTCACGGGCAGACGCTGTATGCCGCGACCGTTCCCACGCTCGACCCTGCGGTGTCCGAGCGACGAAGAAGGGGCTCCATCGAGGTCTTCGACCTCACCGGCTGACCTCGAGCGACCACCGACTACCGGAGCCAGATGTCCGCTATGGAAGCGACCCCAGCAGGGCTGCTCCCCGCCTTCGCCGAACCGACCCAGGTCGTGTCGCGGGGCTGGATCAGCCGGTTCGGGCTGATCTGGTTCGGCTACTGGATGGCCAGCCTCGTTCCGGTCAACCTGCTCTTGCCCAACCAGCTCGCTGCCATCGACCCGGTCCACAAGGTCCAGGACCTCGGCTACGTGAACGGCCTGGCCGGTGTCGCTGCCCTCGTCGCACTGCCGCTGTGCGGGGCGCTCTGCGACCGCTCCCGATCGTCGTTCGGGCGCCGCCGGATCTGGATGCTGGGCGGCACGGCCTGCTACGCCGCCTCCCTGGTCGGCACCGGCCTCGTGCACAGCTGGATCGGCGTCGCCCTGCTGTGGAGCTTGACCATGGCGGGCCTCAGCGCAGCCACAGCAGGTCTGACCGCGGCGATGGCTGACACCGTTCCCGACGAGCAGCGCGGAGTGGTCTCCGGCGCGCTCTACGGCCCCCAGGCGCTGGGGGTCGTGGTCGGGATCGGGGTCATCAACGCTGTCGCGCTGTCCATCTCAGCCAGCTACGTGCTGCTTGCCGTGGTCCTGATCCTCAGCTCGTACAGCTTCATCCGGCGCTACCAGGAGGCCGGTCCCGCTGCCGCAGAAACCCTGTCTTTGCGGGCCATCGCCGACAGCCTGTGGATCAGCCCGCGAGACCACCCGGACTTCGCCTGGGCTTTCGGGGGACGGCTGCTGGTCAACCTCGGCAATTCCCTCGGCACCGCCTACTTGCTGTACTTCCTCACCGACGACCTCAAGGTCAGCAACCCCGACGGGTGGCTGCTCATTCTCACAATCGTCTACCTGATGTTCACCCTCACCTCCACCGTCAGCTGCGGCATCCTCTCCGACCGGCTCCGCCGCCGACGGGTCTTCGTCTTCGGATCCGCCACAGCGCAAGCGCTCGGCGGCCTCGGCCTCGCTGTCTTTCCCAGTCTCACCTTCGCCGTCGTCGGAGCTGCCCTGCTCGGAGCCGGCTACGGCGCCTACATGGCCGTGGACCAAGCCCTCATCACCGAGGTCCTTCCCGACGCTGGAAGCCGGGCCAAGGACCTCGGCATCATGAACATCGGCTCGGTCGTCCCGCAGGCAGCCGGACCGCTCGGAGCAAGCCTGATCATCAGCTCACTCGGCGGATACCCGATGTTGTTCGGAGCCGCGGCAGCGACCGGCATGGTCGGCGCCGCCATGGTCTACAAGATCAGGTCC
>JAWWOJ010000091.1:0-2943 GCA_033851885.1 Frankiales bacterium
ATCGTGGACGGCTCCCGCTTCCAGGAGTTCAAGAAGGAGTACGGCGCCACGCTCGTCACCGGCTTCGCCCGGGTGCACGGCCACCCTGTCGGCATCATCGCCAACAACGGCGTGCTGTTCTCGGAGAGCGCCATGAAGGGCGCCCACTTCATCGAGCTCTGCGACAAGCGGTCGATCCCGCTGCTGTTCCTGCAGAACATCACCGGCTTCATGGTCGGTCGCGAGTACGAAGCCGGCGGCATCGCCAAACACGGGGCCAAGATGGTGACTGCCGTCGCGTGCGCCCGGGTGCCCAAGCTGACCGTCGTCATCGGCGGGTCCTTCGGCGCCGGCAACTACTCGATGTGCGGCCGCGCGTACAGCCCACGCTTCCTCTGGATGTGGCCCAACTCCAGGATCTCCGTGATGGGAGGCGAGCAGGCCGCATCCGTCCTCGCCGCCGTCGCCCGCGAGGACACCGACACGGAGGCGCTCCAGGCACAGGTCCGCCAGCAGTACGAGGAGCAGGGCCACCCGTACTACTCGACCGCGCGCCTCTGGGACGACGGCGTGATCGACCCCCTCGACACCCGCACCGTGGTCGGTCTGGCCCTGGGGGCGTGCGCCAACGCGCCCCTCGAGCCGGTCTCCTACGGGGTCTTCCGGATGTGATGGCGATGTTCTCGACTGTCCTGGTGGCGAACCGCGGTGAGATCGCGGTCCGCGTCATGAAGACCCTTCGGTCCATGGGGATCCGCACGGTTGCCGTCTACTCCGACGCGGACGCGGGGGCCAGGCACGTGCAGGAGGCCGACGTCGCCGTCCGCCTCGGGCCGGCTCCTGCTCGGGACTCCTACCTCTCGATCGAGAGGGTCGTCGCGGCGTGTCTCGAGACGGGTGCCGAAGCCGTGCACCCCGGCTACGGCTTCCTGGCCGAGAACGCCGACTTCGCGCAGGCCCTGGCCGACCACGACATCGTCTTCATCGGTCCGCCGGTGTCGGCGGTGCAGGTGATGGGCGACAAGATCAGCGCGAAGCAGACGGTGAGCAAGGCCGGCGTACCTGTCGTCCCCGGACGCACCGAGCCCGGCATGACCGACGCGGACCTGCTCGCGGCGGCCGACGAGGTCGGCTATCCCGTGCTCGTGAAGCCGAGCGCTGGCGGCGGGGGCAAGGGGATGTTCCTCGTCGAGGACGCGCAGGCGCTCCCCGAGGCGCTGGTGTCGGCCCGCCGCACGGCGGCCAGCGCCTTCGGAGACGACACGTTGTTCCTCGAGAGGTATGTGCAGACGCCGCGCCACATCGAGGTGCAGGTGCTCGCGGACAGCCACGGCACGACGGTCCACCTCGGTGAGCGCGAGTGCTCGCTGCAACGCCGCCACCAGAAGGTCGTCGAGGAGGCGCCGAGCGCCCTGCTCGACGAGGCGACCCGGGCCCGCATCGGGGCCTCAGCGGTGGCCACCGCGCAGGCGGTCGGGTATGTCGGGGCGGGGACCGTCGAGTTCATCGTCAGCGCCGACCGGCCCGACGAGTTCTTCTTCATGGAGATGAACACCCGGTTGCAGGTGGAGCATCCGGTGACCGAGTTGGTGACCGGTGAGGACCTGGTCGAGCAGCAGGTGCGGATCGCGGCCGGGCTGCCCCTCGGCTTCACCCAGGACGACGTTCACCTGCACGGCCACGCGATCGAGGTGCGCACCTATGCGGAGGAACCCTCCCGTGGCTTCCTTCCCAGTGGCGGGCGGGTGCTGCTGCTCCGCGAGCCGACGGGCGAGCACGTGCGCGTCGACAGCAGCCTGCTCGAGGGAACGACGGTCGGGAGCACCTACGACCCGATGCTCAACAAGGTGATCGCGTGGGGCCCCGACAGGGAGACGGCGCTGAAGCGGCTCGACCACGCCCTCGCGGAGCAGGTCGTCCTGGGCGTCCCCACCAACACCGCGTTCCTCCGCACCCTGCTGCAGCGCCCCGAGGTGCGGGCCGGCGAGCTGGACACCGGCTTCATCGAGCGGCATCTCGACGAGCTCACGGTCGACGACGTGCCCGTCGAGGCGCTCGCGGCCTATGCCCTGCACGAACCGGGCGACGACCTCTGGCGCAGCGCCTGGCGACCGGGCGGACCCGCTTCCCGCCGCTGGTTGCTGGCCCTTCCGGGTGGCCGCACGACGTCGGTGCGCCTCCAGGGCGACCAGCTGACGGTCGACGATGGCTTGCCGGTCACGGTCGGCGGGCAGCGCTACGACGACCGGGTGGACGTCACCCTCGACGGACGGACCACCAGCTGGCATGTCGCGGTCGACGGCTCGACGGTCTGGGTGGGTGCCGAGGGGGCCGCGTGGCCGCTGCACGAGCAGCCGCGGACGCTCCGGGCCGAGGACGCGCACGCCCACGACGGGGACATCACCAGCCCCATGCCGGGGAGCGTCATCGCGGTCCACGTGGGGCAAGGGGACAGTGTGACCAAGGGTCAGCCCCTGCTGGTCGTGGAGGCGATGAAGATGGAGCACACCCTGAGCGCCCCTCTCGACGGCACGGTCGGCGAGCTGCTCGTACGGGTCGGTCAGCAGGTCAAGGTCGACGAGCTGCTCGCGACGGTGACCGCGTGACCGACTACGGCACGATGCCGATGACCGGACTCCCCAAGAGGGTCACGGTCTATGAGGTCGGCCCACGGGACGGGCTGCAGAACGAGAAGGCCCTGGTCCCGACCGAGGTGAAGGCGGAGTTCATCCGCCAGCTCCTCGCGGCCGGACACCAGGCCGTCGAGACGACCAGCTTCGTCAGTCCGCAGTGGGTGCCTCAGCTCGCCGATGCCAGCGAGCTGCTCCAGCTGCTCGACCGGCCCGACGGGGTCCGAATGCCGGTCCTCGTCCCGAACGACAAGGGGCTCAACCGGGCGTTGGACGCCGGCGTGCGCGAGATCGCCGTCTTCGGCAGCGCCACCGAGACGTTCGCGCAGAAGAA
>JAWWOJ010000109.1:0-9097 GCA_033851885.1 Frankiales bacterium
CGGCACGTAGAGCCCGACCCGGTGCACCGGGACCCAGCGCTCGGTCACGGTGCCGCCGTCGACGATGCCCACCACGACGTCCGCGCGCAGCTGGGCCGTGCACAGTTCGCGGTGCCGGCGGATCGACTCCTCGATGGCGGCGCGCACGTCGGGGTCGAGCTGCTCGACGGCGGCGCTCAGCGCGGCGGCCGGCACCCGCAGGTCGGTCAGGTCCACCCCGTCGAACCTGGACGTCGCCTCGATGACCGCGACCGCTCCCCGGTCGCGGACCCCTTCGACCACCGCGCGGATGTCCTCCACCGCATGCGCGACGTCGACGTCAGCGCGCGGGAGCTCCCGCGCGAGGTCGGCATCGCGACGGCCACGGAGGTCGATCCGGTTCAGCACATCCCAAGGCTACCGTCGGGAGGTGCTCCCCCTCTTCCCCTTAGGCACCGTGCTGTTCCCCGGCCTGGTGCTGCCCCTGCACGTGTTCGAGGAGCGCTACCGCCAGCTGGTCCGCGACCTGCTCGCCCTGCCCGAGGAGGAGCAGCGGTTCGGCGTGGTCTGCATCCGCGAGGGGCGCGAGGTCGGCACCGACGGCGTCCGAGCCCTCTACGACGTCGGGTGCACCGCGCGGCTGTCGCAGGTCAGCGGCTACGACGACGGCCGCTACGACCTGGTGACCGTCGGCAGCGAGCTGTTCCACCTCGACGAACTGCACGACGACCAGCCGTACCTCACGGGCACCGTCAGCTGGCTGCCCGACGCACGCGGCGACGACGCCGAGGCAACCCTGCTCGCCCCGCTCGTCCGGACCGCCTTCACCGAGTACGTCGGGGCGCTCGGCGACGCGAGCGGAGCGCAGGTCGACGTGCCTGAGCTGCCCGACGACTCGCAGGTCCTCGGCCACCTCGTGGGCGCCACCATGGCCCTCGACCTCGCCGACCGGCAGGACCTGCTCGAGCAGGTCGACGGGGTCGCGAGACTGCGACGAGGGCTGTCGCTCCTCCGGCGCGAGTCCGGGGTGCTGGGCGCCCTGCACGCCGTACCCGCTCCTGAGCTGGCGCGCGCACACACCAGCCCCAACTAGTCGAGCTCCTCAGGCTTCATGAGCGCCGGCACCAGGAACGCCACCAGTGCCGCGACCGGCCAGAACACTGCCCCCCAGGGCGCGCGGACGTGCGTGTCGTCGCCGACGCGGATGCCGAGGAACAGCGAGACCGAACCCTGCTTGCGGTCCAGCGCCTCGAAGGCCGCCTGCCTGCCCGGCAGCACCCCTACCCGCGCTGCCACGAGGGCCGCCAGCACGCCACCGAGCGCGAGCGCGACGACCGTCCACGGTCCCGAGCGCCGGCCGAGGAACCACGCGCCCAGACCGCAGAGGATGCCCGCACCCACCGACACCAGCACATAGGCGGCGTCGACACCGATGAAGGCCTTGGTGCTCTCGATGAGCGGGTACGTCGGCTGGCCGCCCTGGAACACGACTGTGTAGTGCGGCGCGACGGCGGCCCACAGCAGACCCGCCGGGGCGCCCAGCAGCACCATCCCGACGACGATGACGAGAAAGCGCCTCAGGTCCTCCCTAATCCGCGTGGTGCCGGGAGCTGCTGTCGTCGTCACCCGTCCACGGTATCTGCGACCACTACCCTGCCCGCGTGACCTCTCGCCGGCCCGTCGCGCTCGGGCTGCTGACCCTGCTCGCCGCCGCCTGCAGCGGCGGTTCCACAGCCGGCACCGGGCCGCCGTCGAGCCAGCCCGCGATCACCGCACCGGCCCCCGGTGTCACCCTTCCCCCGGGCACCGGCAGCGCGCTGGTCCCCACGCCCACCGAGGTGCCGGCGGGGATGATCCTGCTCGTCAAGGGCAGCGGCCCTCGCGACCTGGCCACCGTCGCCGGCTACAGCGCCTCGGGGACCGGCGCGCAGCACGACGCCGCCGTCGCCGCCGCGGCGGCGAAGCTGCGCAGTCACCGGTTCGACGGGGCCTACGTCGCGCAGTACGCCAACCAGGCCACGGGGGCGTTCATCTCTGTCGTGGCCTCGTCGTTCGCCACGCCCGCGGGGGCGACCACAGACCTGGCCGATGACCAGCGGTCCACGTCGGGGACAGCGGTCATGGTCGAGCCCGTCGGCGACGCCTCGTCCGCCCGCGTCACGCCGGTTCCCGGCACGGTCCCGGGTGAGCTGCTCCTGCTGCGCTTCCGCAAGGGCACCACGACCTGGTCGCTCGCCTACCGGGCTGCTCCGAAGGCCGACCCCACCGTGGCCGTCGCCCTCGCCCGGCTCCTGGTCGCGCGCGCCCCCTGAGCGGCTACTGCCAGCCCTCGGAGGCGCGCCAGACGAGGATGTCGAGGATCCGAAGCTTGGTGACGGGACAACCGGCCTCCTCGGCCGCGAGCTGCAGCTCCGTGAAGGCCTCGCCTTCCTCCTGCAGGTCCGCGCGCATCTGCGTGCACAGCAGCCGCATGAACTCCTGCCAGGCCCGGTCGAGGGTGCGCGGCAGGACCCCCGGCGCGGTGTAGGCCTCGAAGATGCGGCTGTCGTAGATCGGTACGAGGTCGGGGCGCTTGCGGTGCAGCACCTTGCTGACGATGGTCCCGCGGACACCACGGCCGGCGTACCTCGGCTCGTCGAGGATGCCGAACAGGCCGGCCACGCACATCACGTGGTCGTCGTCAGCATCTTCGAGCGAGACCTCGGGCAGGTCCGCGACGGCCTCGAGGGCGGGCGCCATCTCGCGCAGCAGGGCGAACCGGCCGGCGTCGATGTGGACGCCCATCAGCACGGGCGCGAGCAGGTCACCGTCGACGAGGGCCGGCGAGCCGTTGGTCTCCAGCAGGTCGTAGGCCGGATAGGAGTACCCGTTGCGGATGTCGAGGTAGTCGAGCAGCACGTCGTCCGGGTGCTCGACCGTCAACGTTCCGGAGCAGAGCTTGATGGGGTCCACGCCCTTCGACACTAGCCGCCGAGGGGGAGGCAGCCGGGCCCGAGGAGGGCCTTCAGGTCGGCGAACAGCGACGCGGAGGCGGTGACCCGGTGACCGTCGTCGAGCCTGACCACGGTGGTCTTGGCACCGGTGGTGAGTTGCAGCAGGACATCCGTCGTACCCGGGTGGTTACGGAGCACCTCCGTCAGGTGCTCGACCACAGGAGGCGTGCAGCGCGCCGTCGGGAGCGAGATCGTGACCGGACCGCGGGGGCCGACCGAAAGGTCGGGGACGGTGATGTCGGAGGCGATCAGCTTCGGGGTGTCCTCGCGCTTGTCGACCCGACCGCGGACCAGCACCACCGCGTCCTCGACGAGGTGCACCGCCGCGAGCTGGTAGGTCGCCGGGAAGAACAGCACCTCGACCGACCCCTCGAGGTCTTCGAGCTGCACGGCCGCCCACGCGTTGCCCTGCTTGGTGACCTTGCGCGTCACCGACGACAGCAGCCCGCCGACGACCACCGACGAGCCGTCGTCCTTGTCGATGATCCCGGAGATCGGGGTGTCGACGTGCGCCGCGATGACGTGTTCGACGCCGAACAGCGGGTGGTCGGAGACGTAGAGCCCCAGCATCTCCCGCTCGTAGGCCAGCAGGACCGCCTTGTCCCACTCCCCCATCGGCACCCGCACGTCGAACACGCTGGACACCTCCTCGGACCCGCCGCCAGATCCGTCGTCAGCGGAGCTGAACAGGTCGAACTGGCCGATGGCCTCCTGCTTCTTCACGTCGACGCAGGCGTCGATCGCGTCGGCATGGACGGTGTGCAGGCCCTTGCGTGGCTCGCCGAGGGAGTCGAAGGCGCCGGCCTTGATGAGCGACTCCACGGTCTTCTTGTTGACGGCGACGACCTCGACCTTGGACAGGTAGTCGGCGAAGCTCTCGAACCGGCCCTTCACGGTCCGGGTCCCGACGATGGAGGCCACGACGTTGGTGCCGACGTTGCGGATCGCGGACAGCCCGAAGCGGATGTCGGTGCCCCGCGGCGTGAAGTCGGAGTCGGAGTCGTTGACGTCGGGCGGCAGCACCTTGATGCCCATCCGGCGGCACTCGGCCAGGTAGAGCGCGCTCTTGTCCTTGTCGTCCTTCACGGACGTGAGCAGCGCCGCCATGTACTCGGCCGGGTAGTTGGCCTTGAGGTAGGCGGTCCAGAAGCTGACCAGTCCGTAGCCGGCGGTGTGCGCGCGGTTGAAGGCGTAGTCGGAGAACGGGACGAGGATGTCCCAGAGCGTCTTGATGGCGCCCTCGGAGTAGCCGTTCGCGACCATCCCGTCGCGGAAGGGGACGTACTCCTTGTCGAGGATCTCCTTCTTCTTCTTGCCCATCGCACGCCGGAGCAGGTCGGCGGCGCCGAGGGTGTACCCAGCGAGGTGCTGGGCGATCGCCATGACCTGCTCCTGGTAGACGATCAGCCCGTAGGTGTCGCCGAGGATGTCCTCGAGCGGCTCGGCCAGCTCGGGGTGGATGGGGACGACGGGCTTGCGGCCGGTCTTGCGGTCGGCGTAGTCGTTGTGGGCGTTGGCGCCCATCGGTCCGGGCCGGTAGAGCGCGAGGACCGCGGAGATCGACTCGAAGGAGTCCGGCTGCATCGAGCGGAGCAGCGCGCGCATCGGCCCACCGTCGAGCTGGAAGACCCCGAGAGTGTCGCCGCGCGAGAGCAACTCGTAGGTGGGCCCGTCAGCGACCATCTCGTCGATCGTCTCGAGCACGACGGTCTCGCCGCGGTTGACCGTGATGTGCTTGAGGCAGTCGTCGAGCACCGTGAGGTTGCGCAGGCCGAGGAAGTCCATCTTGAGCAGCCCGAGTGTCTCGCAGGCACCCATGTCGAACTGCGTGATGATCGCGCCGTCCGCCTCGCGGCGCTGGATCGGGATCACGTCGAGCAGCGGCTCGCGGCACAGGATGACACCGGCCGCGTGCACGCCCCACTGGCGCTTCAGCCCCTCGAGCCCGAGCGCGGTGTCGACGACGGCCTTCGCGTCGGGGTCGCTGTCGTAGAGCGCCCGGAACTCGCCCGCTTCGCCGTACCGCTTGTGGGTGGGGTCGAAGATGCCCGCCAGCGGGACGTCCTTGCCCATGACGGGGGCCGGCATCGCCTTGGTGATCTTGTCGCCGATGGCGAAGGGGTAGCCGAGCACGCGGCTGGCGTCCTTGACGGCCTGCTTCGCCTTGATCGTGCCGTAGGTGATGATCTGGGAGACGCGCTCCTCGCCATACTTCTCGGTGGCGTAGCGGATCATGTCGCCGCGGCGGCGCTCGTCGAAGTCGAGGTCGATATCGGGCATCGAGATGCGGTCGGGGTTGAGGAACCGCTCGAAGAGCAACTTGTGCTTGACCGGGTCGAGCTCGGTGATCTTCAGGGCGTAGGCGACCAGCGAGCCGGCCGCCGACCCGCGGCCCGGGCCGACGCGGATGCCGCTGTCCTTGGCGTAGCGGCAGAGGTCGGCGGTCACCAGGAAGTAGCCGGGGAAGCCCATGTTGCAGATGACGTCGACCTCGTAGTCGGCCTGCACCACGTGGCCCTCGGGAACCTGGCCGTGGAACCGCTCACGCAGGCCCTCGTGCACGAGGTGCCGCAGCCAGGTCTGCTCGGTCCAGCCGTCGGGCACCTCGACGCGGGGCATCAGGTCGGCGCCCTCGTTGAAGCTCGTCTCACAGCGCTCGGCGATCAGCAGCGTGTTGTCGCAGGCGTCGGGGAACTCGCTCCACAACGCGCGCATCTCCTGGGGGGACTTCACGTAGAAGTCGTGGGCGTCGAACTTGAAGCGGTTGGGGTCGGCCATCGTCTTGCCGGACTGGACGCACAGCAGCACCTCGTGTGCCTTGGCGTCGGCCTGGTCGACGTAGTGCAGGTCGTTGGTGGCGATGAACGGGAGGGCCAGCTCCTTGGCCAGCCGGATCAGGTCCCGCTGCGCCCGCCGCTCGATCTCGAGGCCGTGGTCCATCAGCTCGCAGTAGAAGTTGTCGGCGCCGAAGATGTCGCGGAACTCCCCGGCGGAACGCTTGGCCTTCTCGTACTCGCCCATCCGCAGGTAGGTCTGGATCTCGCCGGACGGGCAGCCGGTCGTGCCGATCAGGTCGACGGCGTGCTCGGCGAGCAGCTCCTTGTCGACGCGCGGCTTGTAGTAGAAGCCCTCGAGGCTGGCCAGGCTGGAGAGCCGGAACAGCGCGTGCATGCCCTGGGTGCTCGTGGACAGCATCGTCATGTGGGTGTAGGCGCCGCCACCGGAGATGTCGTCCTCGCCGCCGGCACCCCAGCGGTGCCGGGTCTTGTCGAACCGCGAGGCCGGGGCGACATACATCTCGCTGCCGATGATCGGCTTGATGTCGTAGCCCTTGGCCTTCTTCCAGAAGTCGTAGGCCCCGAACACGTTGCCGTGGTCAGTCATGGCGATGGCCGGCATCCCGAGCTCTTGGGTGCGCTTGAACAGGTCGTCCAGGCGCGCCGCGCCGTCGAGCATGGAGTACTCGGTGTGCACGTGCAGGTGCACGAACGAGTCAGCCACGCTCAGTCACTCCAGGGGTGCGCCAGTGGTACAGGGCGGTCCGAGGGGAAGGCGGGCCGTGCTCTGCGGGAGGCCCCAGTTTGGCACGGACAGGGGACAAGTTTCGGCCCGACGCACCGGCAGGGTTGGATGGTGACGTGCATATCTCCGCGAAGGCCGACTACGCCGTGCGCGCCGCGATCCAGCTGGCGTCGAGCTCGGAGTTCCCGGTGACCAGCGAGTCCATCGCCACCGCCCAGCAGATCCCCGCGAAGTTCCTCGAGGCGATCTTGTCCGAGCTGCGGCACAGCGGCCTCGTGAAGAGCCGCCGCGGCGCCCATGGCGGCTACTGGCTGTCCAAGCCGGCCTCCGAGATCTCCGTCGCGGACGTCATCCGGGCCGTCGAGGGCCCGATGGCGCTCGTGCGGGGCGAGCGACCCGAGCAGGTCGAGTACCACGGCTCCGCCGAACCGCTCCTCGACGTCTGGGTGGCGGTCCGGGCCGCCCTGCGCGGCGTGCTGAGCAACGTCAGCCTGGCCGACATCGCCACCGGCAAGCTGCCCAAGCACATCGCCAAGCTCACCGGCGCCCCGGAAGCCTGGGTCGCCCCCTGGTTCGACTGAGGCACAGCACCCCACCCTCCACTTCTTCACGCCCACGCGGTCAGAGATCGGCCACGCTGAGCGTGCGAGCGGGGGCGTCGGGTCGCCCGGCGGTGACTTTCCGGAGGGACCCCCCTCGACGGTCAGTGCCAGGCGGTCATCCGAGCGCCGCCGAGGGTCCAGTCGGCGACCTCGAAGACCGCGACCCCGCACGTGCGCATGCCGCGATTCGTGTCGTCGTTCGGCTCGAGCTCCCAGGCCAGCCGCTCGATCGACGGGTTGTGCCCCACCAGCACCGCGGACCCGACGGTGACCTCCCCCAGGACCTCCCGCAGGTCCTCCGCCGACGCCTCGTAGACCCGGTCGTCGAAGACCGCAAGCACGCCACCCGGGTCGGCGAGTGCCCACGTCTCCCGGGTCCGGGCCGAGGTCGAGACCACTGCCAGCTCCGGGGACAGCGACCCGATCAGCGCCTTCACGGCTTCCGCGTCGGCACGGCCGCGCGCGGCGAGCACCCGGGAGTGGTCGTCGGTGCGGTGCGGCTCGGCCTTGGCGTGACGCAGCAGGATCAGTCGTGGCACTCCCTTACCGTGGCACAGCATGACGGGACTACAGATCGCCATCGACTGCCATGACCCTGCGGCGCAGGTGCGGTTCTGGTGCCTCGCGCTCGACTACGAGCCGGTGCCGCCGCCCGAGGGCCACGCCACCTGGCGCGACTGGTACCGCGGCATCGGCATTCCCGAGGACGAGCTCGGCGACGACGACGGCCAGGACCGCATCCGGGACCCGGCTGGCAACCTGCCGGCCATCTGGTTCCAGGTGGTCCCCGAGAGCAAGGCCGCGAAGAACAGGGTCCACCTCGACGTGGTGGTCGGCCGCGGCCTGCCGAAGCCCGAGCGCATCCTGGTCGTGGAGGAGCGGGCACGGCGGCTCGAGGCCGCGGGTGCCACCCGACTAACCGTGCTGAACGAGTACGAGGACCACTACGGCGTCGTGCTCCAGGACCCCGAGGGCAACGAGTTCTGCGTGACCTAGTGTCCGGTGCCATGAACGTTCTCGTCTTGGGCGGCACCTCCTTCGTCGGTCGCTGGATCGTGCAGGACCTGCTCGACCGCGGCCACACCTCGACCCTGTTCACACGCGGCAGGACCGGCGCCGACCTCTTTCCCGATACGGCGAGAGCGACCGGCGACCGGGATGCCGGCGACTACGCAAGCATCGCCGGCACCTCGTGGGAGGCCGTCGTCGACGTGTCGGCGTATGTGCCGCGCCACGTCCAGGAGGCGTCCGCGGCAGTGTCGACCGGGCGGTACCTGTTCATCAGCACCGGCTCGGTCTACGACCGCACCGCCGCCGGCGACGGCATGACCGAGGACAGCCCGCGGCTTCCGCCGTACCGGGAGTCAGAGGTCGTGGATGGGGACACCTACGGGCCCCTGAAGGTCGCCTGCGAGGACGACGTGCAGGACCTGCACGGTGACCGGGCCACCATCGTGCGGCCGGGGATCGTCGCGGGACCGCACGACCCGACGGAGCGGTTCACCTACTGGACCAGGGCGACGGGAACGGTCAAGGTGCCAGGGCGTCTCGACCAGCCGGTGCAGGTGATCGACGCGCGCGACCTGGCGCGGCTCGTCGTCCTGCTGCTCGAGAAGGACCAGACCGGCATCTACAACGCGGTGGGGCCGCAGCCGGCCGTGACGCTGGCCGAGCTCATCCGGGTGTGCGGTGCCGAGGAGCTCGTGGAGAAGGAGCCCAAGCCTGGCTTCCCGCTGGTGCTGCCCGACCAGACGTGGGACGTCATGTTCCGGCGCAGCGCCGCGGCGGCGCTGCGCGTGGGCATGCCGACGACGCCGCTGGCCACGACAGCAGCGGACACCCGTGCTTGGGACATCGCCCGCGGGTTGCCCGACATCCCTGTGCCCTAAGGGTTCTCCGGGAACAGCGCTGCCATGGCGGTCTGCAAGTCGAAGTAGTCGTGCCAGCTCGAGATCAGGCCGTCCCTGAGCTGGAAGACACCGGCGACCGGCAGGTCGTGCC
>JAWWOJ010000110.1:0-14243 GCA_033851885.1 Frankiales bacterium
GGTCTACCTCGGCTACCAGGGCATCGATGTGCACGACCTCCGCGTCGTTCGCGACGCTGTGGAGCTGGCTTGCCTGGACCGGGTGCTGGCTCTGGACCGGAGCCCGGAGCTCGCCGCCCGCCTGCACCAGGCACTGGACATCGACTCCGGGCTGCCGACGGACCAGGTCCGGACTGCGGTGCACGACATCCACCGGGAGCTCGCCGACCTCAGCGACAACCCGGTCCTGAGCTTGTTCCTCCGCGTGCTCACGAGCCTGTGGGAGCGCCACGGCATGAAGCCGCCCGCGGGTATCTCGCTGACGCCTCCCGAGGTGCTGCGGGAGATGGAGGAGGCCCACGCGGGGGTCGTGGCGGCAGTACTCGCGGGTGACGGGCAGCTCGCACGTCATCGGATGATGCGCCACCTCGAGGCCCTCACGGCGTGGTGGCACTGATCCACTCAGCTTCAGGCCCAGCCGGCTTCAGGTCACCGCACCGTCGATCTTGAGCTGCAGGATCTCGTCCTCCGTCCGTCCGATCTCGCGGAGCACCTCATCGGTGTGCTCGGCGAACTTGGGAGCACGGGTCAGGGTCGGTGGCGTCTCGTCGAACTGGACGGGGCTGGCCACCAGCTCACGCTCCTTGTCGTCCGCATCGACGACCGGAACGACGTAGCCGTTGGCGCGCACCTGCTGGTCCTGCCCGACCTCGAGGGCGTTGCTGTTCGGAGCCCACTGCCCCTCGAGGGTCTGCAGGCGTTGCAGCCAGTGCGCGTACGGTTGCGCCACGATTGCCTCGGCGATCAGCTCACCCGCCTCGGCCGCCCGCCTGAACAGCTTCTCGGCGCTGTCGAACCGCTCGTCCGTGATCAGGTGCTCGAGGTCGAGGTGACGGCACAGGTCCGCCCAGTACCTTCCGGGTTGCAGGATCGTCAGGTTGATCCAGCGATGGTCGGACGTCCGGAAGTTTCCGATCGTGGGGTTGAAGGCACTCGAACCAGGGCCGTGCAACGGGTAGCGCGCAGGCGCTACGCCGGTGAGCAGCGCGGTGTTGACGGACAGCGCCGTGGCCCAGATCCCGACGCTGAGCAGGGAGACGTCGACGACCGAGGGAACACCGGTTCGATCCCGGGCGAACAGCGCGGCCGCGATGCCCCCGGCGAGGGTCATGCCACCCAGGGAGTCGCCGTAGGCGCCTGCCGGCATCCTGACGGCCTGCGGTGCGTCCTGAGGTGTGGATCCCATCGCGCTTCCCGCCCGCGACCAGAACGCGCTCCCGTCGTAGCCGCCGCTGGCGGCTTCGGGTCCGCGCTGTCCATGCGCGCTGCCCCTGACGTAGATGATCTTGGGATTGGCTGACCTGAGGTCATCCACCTCGATCCCCAGCTTGGCGCGGGCGCCAGGCAGGAAGTTGGTGAGGAACACGTCGCTGTCGCGGGCCAGATCGAGCAGAACATGCCGGGCGGCGGGATGCTCGAGCGCCAGGCCGATGCTGCGCTTGCCCCGGTTGGGGTGCTCCATCAGCGGCTGGAAGGAGCCCACCGCGGCGCCGCCGGTGCCGACCTGCAGCCCCCGTTGGGCATCGCCGGTCACTGCGTGCTCCACCTTGATCACGTCGGCGCCCCAGTCGGCGAGCACGGCGCCCGCGGACGGGGTGAACGTGAACTGGGCCACCTCAAGCACGCGGACGCCGGACATGGGCAGCACGCGGACCTAGCCTCTCGAGCTCGCGTCCGCGTTGGGGCGAGGGGGAGCCAGCCCCAGCAGGCCGTACATGTTGGCGCCCATCATCTTGCTCACGTCGTTCGCCGGGAACAGGTCGCCTATCTCCTTGGCCCAGTGGAGGGGCTCTGCCATGCCCTCAGGGTGGGGGTAGTCGGAGCCGAACAGGATGTGCTCGGGGGACATGAGATGGACGAGATCCTCGATGGAGTCCTCCCAGAACGGGTTGATCCAGAGGTTGCGCAGGAACACGTCACGGGGGTGCTCGGCGAACTCCTGAGGCATCTTCTGGTAGGTCTTCTCCAGTGCTTTCAGGCATGGAATCGCCCAGTTCCCGCCGTTCTCGATGCTGGCGAGCTTGACGCTTGGAAAGCGACTGGGCATGCCGTGGCAGATCGCGGCGGTGATCGTGTCGTTGATCGCCCTGCCGGGCGTCACGGCGTCGTAGAACGGGTTGGGCTTGAACGCCAGCGCCTCCCGGCTGGTCCCCTCCCAGTCGTTGATATAGCGCTGGTAGCCGGAGTCCGAGGCGTGCAGGGTGACCACGACGCCGGACTCGGCGACCCGTGCCCAGAACGGGTCGAACTCTGGCAGGAAGGGGGATCGGGTGCCACGGGTGCCGGCGACCGGCGCTGGCCTCATCAGCACGACCTTCGCACCACGGTCGAGCAGCCAGTCGAGTTCGACCACGCCGCGCTCCGGGATGCAAGGGTTCACGATCGGGGTGGCGAACAGCCGGCTTTGGTAGTCGAACGTCCACTCGTCGTGTAGCCACTCGTTGAAGGCATGGATGACGGTGCATGTCAGCTCAGGATCGTCGACCAGCCGGACCTCGAGCAGACTGGCCAGGGTCGGGAAGATCAACGCGGCATCGATGCCGAGCTCGTCGAGCAGTGCCAATCGTGGTGCAGCTGTGCGGAAGGCATCACTCGTGCGGATCGGTGTGCCCGCCAGCTCACGCAGTGACTTGCCCTCCGGGTTGTTGCCGGAGAAGTACTCCGCGAACGCCCCTGGGCGGGCCACCACCTCGAAGGTCGGGTTCGGGATGTAGTCGCTGATGACGTTGTCGACTGCGATCTTGGTACGGCCGTTGACCTGCACGTACTTGAAGAGCCCCTCGTACTGCGACGGAAGGTGCCGCGTGAAGGCATCCTCGGTCTCGTACAGGTGGTTGTCTGCGTCGAAGACCGGGAAGTCGAGCTTGTTCATGGGCACTCCTGAGAGTCGGTCATGCTCGGTTGCGAGGGACGGACGCGTTGGTCCGCACCTCTCGGAAGGGGCGGGCGCGGTCGTCGGCGGGCTCGCGGGGCATCCCGAGCACGCGCTCGCTGATGATGTTGCGGGCGATCTCGGTGGTGCCGCCGCCGAGGCACACCCCTTGCCGGCCGAGGTAAGCGACGCCGAGGTTCCCGGCCGGGTCACCTTCCTGCCAGGCGACCGCGCGGGTACCCGCGATCTCGATCGCGATGGTCGCCAGTCTGACGCGGAGCATCCCGTTCGACAGCCGGGGGATCGAGCCTGCCTCTGCCGGCAGACGGCTCGTGCGGATGGACGTGCCGATGCGTCCGACAAGGGCGGAGTGGACCCGCGTGAGGACCCTGGCTTCGCCGATCAGCTGACGCGCCTGCCGGTCGTCCGCACCGCTGAGCAGCAGGGCCCCGATCTGGTCGCTCTCGTGCCTGGTCGTCCGAGGCCTCATTGCGTAGGGAGAGGAGCCGCTGACCGCTGCCCGTTCGTGGAGTAGCAGCCTGGAGGCGACGTTCCAGCCGTCGTTGACCTGCCCGAGGACGTCCTCGACCGGAATCGGGACGTCATCGAAGAACTCTTGGCAGAACTCCTCAGTCCCATCGACGTGCTTGATCTGCGTGATCGTGATCCCAGGCTGATGCACCTTCACGATCAGGACGCTCAAGCCCCGATGCTTCGGGACGTCCCAGTCGGTCCGGCACACGCACAGGGCGTAGTCCGACCGCCACGCGTAGGTGCTCCAGATCTTCGAGCCGTTCAGGAGGAAGACGTCGCCGTCGCGATCGGCTCGCGTCAGCGCTCCCGCGAGATCGGAGCCGCCGCTCGGCTCCGAAAGGAACTGGACCCACAGCTCCTCACCCCTGAGGGCAGCGCGGATGAATCGCTGCTTCTGCTCCTCGGTACCGAAGTCCAGGATGGTCGGCAGGATGATCGTGAACGTCGGTGTGTTGAACAGCATCGGCAGCTCGTAGCCGCGCGTGATCTCGATGAACGCGTTCTGGTAGTCGGCCGGCAGTCCCTGGCCGCCGTACTCGACGGGGTAGCACAGGCCGGCGAAGCCGGCATCCCAGAGCTTGCGCTGGATCGCCTTGGCTCGCACGACCTGATCGGTGTCGTCCGTGGCATGGCCGACCGAAGGATCGGCGCTGCCGAGCGGTTCGAGGTTTGCCTCGACCCACCTGATGGCCCGCGCCCGAAACACGTCGAGGTCCTCGTATAGTCCCTCCGGCGCTGTCGCTACGACGGTCATTGCCTCTCCCATCAGCTGGCGAGCATCGCGACGCGGTCGCGGTGCTCGGTCGGGTCGCCATAGGTCTGCCGATGGAGCACGACCCGCCGCAGGTACAGGTGGAGGTCGTGCTCCCACGTCACCCCGATCCCGCCGTGCAGCTGGACGCAGTCCTGGATCAGCTCGGGGCAGCGCTCCCCGACGTAGGCCTTCGCGATCCGGGCCACCTCGGTGGCATCAGGAGCACCGGCCTGCACGGCATTCGTGGCGTCGACGGTGATGGCCTGGGCGGACTCGAGCCACAACAGCATGTCAGCGAAGCGATGCTTGAGGGCCTGGTAGGACGCGAGCGCCCGGCCGAACGACGAGCGGTCGAACGCGTACTGGACGGTGAACTCGAAGACCCGGGCGGCCGCCCCTACGATCTCGGCGCACTGCAGCACGAGAGCGGTCTGTAGCTGCCGCTCGAACGACGGTGCCGCACCGCCAAGCTCGCCCACGACGTCCGAAGCGGCGACCCGGACACCCTCGAACCGGATCGCGGCGTTCCTGCGGACGAGGTCGAGTCCGCGCAGCTCAGTGACGTGCACGCCGGGCGCCGAGGAGGGGACGAGGAACTGCGACAACCCGTCGGGACCGGTGGCAGTCACGAGGAGCCAATCGGCCTCGCCACCCGCCTCGACCGGCAGCTTCACGCCATCCAGGACGAAGCCGTCACGTTCGGGCTCTGCCAACAGCGTGACCCCGGTGGGGTCGAAGGGCCGACCCGGTTCCGCGATGCACCACGCGGCGATCGCATCCCCCGACAGCAGGCTAGGCAGGACGCGCTCGGCCTGGTCGCCGGAGCCTTCGACCGAGAGGGTCTGGGCCACCACGTTGGTCGGGATCAGCGGTCCGGGCGACACCATCGCGCCCATCTCCTCGGCGACCAGGGCCAGGTCCCGCAGACCGTCGCCCGAGATGCTTCCGCCTCCGCGAGCCTCGCTCACGAGCAGCGAGGTCCAGCCGAGGTCCGCACCCTTCTTCCACCACTCCCGGTCGAACCCCGACGGTGCTTCTGCCAGGCCCCTGACTGCGCTCAACGGCATCGAATCCGTGAGGAACCCGCGGGTCGTGTCTCGTAGCAGCTCCTGATCCGACGTGAGCTCAAGATCCATACCGGTCACCCTCAGCCTCGACGTTGGTCCGCTTTCAGGAAACAGTGTCCCGAATCGCGTCCTCCGATAATAGTATCCTGAATAGGTGAACCGCTAGTCCGTACGTCGAGCGGAAGGAGCAGGTCGAGTGGTGCGAGACATCCGCGAGGGGCCGACCGAGGGCTACTGGGACAGGCTCCGGGAGATGATGGGGCCGGAGGGTCTCATCACCTACTGGTACCTCGGTCGGGCGTTCAACCAGGCGCAGGACCCCGACACCATGCGGCTTCGTGCCGACATGCGTAACCCCGGGGGCGGGATCATGGCCGCGCCGCTTGCGATCGCCGCCCCGGAGACCGGCGGCTGGCGCGATCGCGACTCGGTCCCCGCACCCGTCACCTACTCTCTGCACATCATCGACGACGCACGCGACGTCGGTGAGGTGCGCGTGTCCCGCGCCACCGTGCGGCGAGGCAAGCGGATGGGGTTCAGCCGCTCGGAGATCACCGATGCCGCCGACCCCTCCCGGCTCATCGCCGTCACGACCGGAGTCGGGGTCAAGCTCGGTGACGCCCCGCCGTCGTTCCGGCCGGTGGACGCGCCGCCGGACCCGCCGGTAGGCGACCTGCCTGGTCTGGACGTCGTGTTCGGCGCGCGCCGGGATGCGGACGGCTGGCGCCTGCCGGCCCTGACCCCTCGTCTCGCCTCGACCTCGGCATCCCTGCACCTGGGACCTATCCACGTCGTGTTCGAAGCCGCGGCGACGGAGCTCGCTGCTCAGCTGGCCGGTCCGGGGGCCGTGCAGGTGGAGGACTGGGACGTCCACTTCGTCGCCCCCGGCCGCACCGGCCCCTTCCTCGTCGGCACGGACGGCTGGGTCGGCCCCGGTGGGCGCGTCGCCGTGCGTTTCACCCTCCTCGACGAGGGACGCGACGGCGCCGTGGTGGCGGCCGGTGCCGCGACTTTCCGTCGTGCGGGCGCGCTCTGAGGGGCGGCCACCGACCCGGACGCCGACGCTAGCTCCACTCCACCTGGGTTTCGACGAAGGCTCGGGCGTCTTCGAGAGCGTCCTGCGAGGCCGGCACCGCCAGACACGCTGCCGTCGATGTCCAGCGTCAGCGCTCCGTCAGCCTTCTGCAGGAGCGCGTCAGATCCCCAGGGACTTGCTGATGATCAGTCGCATGACCTCGCTGGTGCCGCCGTAGATCCGCGAGACGCGGGCGTCCGCGTAGAGCCGGGCGATCGGGTAATCGCGGATGTAGCCGTAGCCGCCGAACAGCTGCAGGCAGCGGTCCACGGCGCGGCCCTGCATCTCGGTGCAGAACAGTTTGGCCATGGCGGCGTCCTCCGGCCTCAAGGCCCCTGCGTCGAGCTCCTCCACCGCGCGGTCCACCAGCGCTTGCGCTGCTTCGAGGTCGGTGGCGACTGCTGCGAGCTCGAACTTGGTGTTCTGGAAGCTCCCGACCGACTGGCCAAAGGCCTGCCGTTCCTTGACGTAGTCGAGGGTGGCGTTGAGGGCCGCGCGGGCAGCGACCACGGCCTCGACGGCCACGCTCAGCCGCTCACGTGCGAGGTTGTGTCCGAGGGCAGCGAAGGCCTGCCCTTCGGCTCCGAGCAGGTTGGACGCCGGCACCCGCACGTCGTCGAAGGCCAGCTCGGCCGTGTCCTGGGCCTTGAGCCCGAGCTTGTCCAGCTTACGGCTCTTGACGAAGCCGCTCATGCCGTCCTCGACCACCAGCAGGGTGAGTCCCGACCGGCGGTCGTCAGGGTCCATGGACGTGCGCGCCACGACGATGACAGCATCGGCGAGGTAGCCGCCCGTGATGAAGGTCTTCGATCCGTTGAGCAGGTAGTGGTCTCCGTCTCTCACCGCCGTGCTTCTGATGGCGCTGAGATCAGACCCGGCGCCCGGCTCCGTCATGGCGATGGCGGTGAGCAAGGTGCCGGTGACGAGGCCCGGGAACCAGCGTTGACGCTGCTCTGGCGTGGCGAGGCTGCGGAAGTACGGCAGGACGACGTCCAGGTGACAACGCAGCGAGCCGATGCTGACGAGTTGTCTGGCCAGCTCCTCGTCGAGGACGACCTGGTAGGCGTAGCCGGTCTCGTCCCCGCCCCCGAACTCCGATGGGAAGGCGAGCCCGAACACGCCGAGCTCTCCGAGCCGCTTGGCCAGCTGACGGGGGACCTGCCCCTCCTGCTCCCACTGGGCGTGGAAGGGCACGATCTCGTTGCTGATGAAGCGCCGGACGGTTGTCCTGAATGCTTCGTGATCTGCTGAGAACAACCGGCGTTGCATGGCAGCCCCCGGGACACGTAGGTACGATTACCTGATACTCAATTGTATCGTGTCGCGGAGGACGCATGGATCTCGGGCTGGATGGCGCGACCGCGCTCATCGTCGGCGGAAGCAGGGGGATCGGACTCGCCACCGCGAGGACGTTGGCGACCGAGGGCTGTCGGATCGCCCTGGTCGGGCGGTCCAGCGACACCCTCGCGACCGCGGCTGAGCAGCTTCGCCAGGACGGTTGCGCCAGCGTGCTCGAGGTGAACGCAGACGCGACGAACGGTGGCGACCTCGCGCGCGCCGTGGACGAGGTGCACCGTCAGTGGCCGGCACTCAACGTTCTCGTCAACGCAGTCGGTCCTGTCGCCGGCGGCAGTTTCGACGCGCTGGACGACGATGCCTGGCTGAGCGCATTCAATGAGGGAACCGTCTCGGTGGTCCGGTCGGTCAGAGCGGCACTGCCGCTGCTACGGGCAGCCGAGTGGGCTCGGATCGTCAACCTGACAGCCATCTCCGTGCAGCACCAGAGCCCCGGTCTGGTCGCCTACACCGCTGCCAAGAGTGCGCTGACCAGTCTGACCAAGAACCTCGCACGTAGCCTCGCGGCCGAGGGCATCCTGGTGAACGCCGTAGCCCCGGGTCCGGTGCTCAGCGACTGGGCGGCCCCCGCGCTGGCCCGCGCGGGCCTTGCGCCCGACGACGCGCGAGGCGCCTACGAGCTGCTCTCGGCGGCGCACCGGATGGCCGTCGACCTTGGACGGTTCGGCCTACCTGACGAGGTCGCCGACGTCGTCACTTTCTGCGCCTCGCGGCGCAACACCTTCATGACCGGTGCCCAGCTGAACGTGGATGGCGGCACCGACTTCCTCTAGGGCCGTCAGAGGCTGAGGCAGATCCGCTTGCTGGAGGCCCGCCACTTGTTGTTCACGAGCTGGACCGGCAGGAAGCACGAGTTCTTGGTCGCGTTCTTGCCCTTAGTGAACGTGATCCCAGGCACGAGACCGCCGAGGGTCTCGTTCTTCAGCTTCCACAACCCCGCCAGCACAGTCGCGCTGGTGACCCGTCCGGTGGCGCCCCGTAGCGCCGCACGGAACTCCTCGGCGGCGGCCCAGGTGCCGGCCGCGACGCTGCTCAGGGGAACGTTGGGCCCAAAGGCGCTCATCGCCTTCTGGAACGCTGACAGGGCGGGGGTGCTCGCGTCGTCCCAGGAGAACGTGTCGCTGGCGGTCACCATCCCCTGCAGGTCGGGGTTGCTCGAGAGCGTGTTGTCCCCGAGGCCCGCCATGATCGGGTGGAACCCCTGCGTTGCGCAGGACGAGGCGATCCGCTTGACGGTGGCGGAGTCGACGAACAACAGCATCGCTTCGACGCCCTTGCCCTTCGCCTGCAGGCAGGACGAGGTGAAGTCCGGCTGGGCGATCGAGACTGCCTGCTCGAGCTTGACGCTCAGGCCCTCCTTCGGGGCGTAGGCCGCGGCAGGGTCGGCGTTGTCCTTGCACTGCGGAGACTCGGCGCAGTAGAGGATGGCGATGTTCTTCTTCTTGGCGATCCTGGCAACCGTGGCGTCGTAGCCGTGGACGACGGTCGGCCCGTAGGTGCCGTCAGGGAAGGCCATCGTGTAATTCCACCAGTTGCCCGTTGTGACGAACCCGCCCACGACGGGTACCTGCTTGCGTTGCAGGTAGGGCATGAAGGGCGCGATGTCGGTGCCGGGCCCCAGGCCGACGATGGCGACGGCGTGCTTGTTGTCGACGAGATCCTGCACGGCGGCGAGAGAGCGGTTGTCGTCGGAGGCGTTGTCCTCGGCGACGACCTGGACCTGGTGACCGTTGATGCCTCCCTGCTGGTTCACTGAACGCGCCCAGACCATCAACGTGTCGCGAGCGACGGTGCCGATGTTGGAGACGCCGCTGTAGCCGCCGGTGGTGCCGATCACGATCGGGGACGTGTCACCAGTCTTCGGGGCGCCACCGGTGCCGCTCGTGGAGGTGCTTCCGGTCGCGCCGGTCGTCGTGCCTGACCCGCTGGTCGGCGAGCCGCCTGATGACGACGTCGTGCCGCTGGCACCGGAGGTGCCGGTGTCTGCTGTGCCTGTCGTCGCCCCGGTGGCGGTGCCGTCGCTGCCCGTGGCGCCCGGCGGGTACGCACCTGCGCGGAGCTGCTCCTGAGCCACTACCTGGCTATGCGGAATGCGTAGCCCGCAGCCGGCAAGGGCCACGAGCACGACAGCGCCGGCGACTGGTCGGCGGACGTTCCGGGGGTGGCGCGTGCTCATGAGGGACCTCGGTTCTCGACGACGTCCCGCCTGGGGCGTAGGACGGGAAAGGTGCTGGGTCTGGTGGCGGTGGGTGCACGTCGCTGCCAGCGGTCACGCGCCGGCCCCCGACCCTGCCGGTCCACCAGCGCGGCGGGCAGATGCTGACCACCGGCGGTTGGTAACTGGCGCGAAGATCCCCGCGAGGCGATGACCATGACAAGCAGGCCGAAGACGAGCGGGTAGTAATTCGTGAGGGCCTCCGACTGCTCGTAGACGGGCAGGATGAAGAACAGGGCACCGATGAACGAGGTGAAGATCAGGTCCCTTCCGGACACGAAGAAGATCGCCAGCAGGGGCAGGCAGTTGAGGGCTGTGAAGGGGCTGGAGACGCCCCCGGTCACCCCGCCGGTAATGGGGCCCGACAGGGCCCCCGCGATGGCCGCAAGGAACGACGAGAAACAGAACACCAGCAGCCGGGTCACGTTGACGTCGAGGCCCTGGGTCACCAGGGCGGTCGGCGAGTCGGCCATGGCACGAAGGAGTCTCCCGATGCGTCCGCGCTGCACTGCGAGGACCGCAGCGCAGGCGAGCACGACGGCGGTCACCAGGAGGTAGTAGTAGCCGACGTCGCTGTCGAACCCCCAGACGGCGGGGCGGCTCGTCGGAATGCGGTCGTGGCTGCCGAACATGAGCGACGTCGGGTAGACCAGCTGCTGCAGGAGCACGGCGAAGCCGAGCGAGGCCACCGCGAGGTAGACCCCAGGCAGACGGATGGCTGGGATGGCGACGACGGCGCCGACGGGGACCGCGACGAGGCCGGCGAGCAGCAGGGCGAACAGCCAGGGGATTCCTGCGTCGTTGCTGAAGTGGCTGAAGGTGCTTCCACCGATCGCGGCAAAGCTCAACACGGCCAGAGACACCTGACCTGACAGTCGGATCAGGACAGCGAAGGACAGGAAGACCATGATGTAGATGAGGGCCTGCGAGTAGACGGGGAGCCTGGCCCCTGCGAAGGACGGGACGACGAGCAGCAGGGTGAGGAGCACGCCGAAGCCGGCGCCCTGGTGGACGAGCCCACGACCGCTCGGGACCCTCAGGGGCGACCCGGCGCTTCGGGCGGCGCCGAGCGACAGGGTGGCGATCCAGGAGCGCGGCGCCAGGGCGAGGACGAGGAACAAGATGATGAAGGGAAGGCTGCTGGGCAGCCCGGCAAGCACCTGGTAGTCGGACGTGTACCTCTGGAGCAAGGCTGTCCCGACTCCCACGACCAGGCCGCCGACGTAGGTGAGAGGCAAGCTCGAGAACGTGCCGATGGCTGCGGCTCCGAAGGCCTGGACGACCAGGAGGGTCAGGACGGCGCCGTTGAGGCCGACGCTGGGGGCAATCAGGATCCCGGACAGCCCGGCGAAGCTGATGCCGAAGACCCAGGAGAGCCGACGCACCGAGGTGGGGTTGCTGCCGGTCAGGTCGAGCAGCTCTGGGTCCCGTACGACGGCTCGCATCGCCAGCCCCAGTCGGGACAGGCGGAAGAAGAGCGTCAGGGCCGCCAGCAGGGTCAGCCCGAGCGCAAACACGATCAGCTTGTCGACGCCGATGAAGACTCCTGCGATGCGCACGGTGTTGGTCGGCAGAAAGGCGGGGAACTCGAGGGGTGCGGCGCCGAAGCGGATCACCAGCAGTCCCTGCAGGACGATGAGAAGCCCTACTGTTGCGGCGATCTGCGCAGCCGCCGATCTCTTCGTGAGGACCCGAGCCAGGCGCTCTAGGGCGATTCCGAGCAGGGGTGCGGCGACTCCCAGCGTGAGGATGAGGGCAACCGGCCACGGCAGCCCACGCACGGTGCGGAGGTCGTAGAAGACACCGGCCGACGCGGCCGCGACGGCGCCGTGCGCGAAGTTGAAGACGCCGGAGGTCTTGAAGGTCAGGACGAGACCCATGGCGGCGATGGCGTAGGCGGAGCCCGCGGACAGCCCGATGACGGTGAAGGTCAGGAAGGTCGTCATGGCTGGCAGACCCGGCAGGCGGCGCGACCTGTGCTGGCCTGCGCGCCGACGAAGACGATCGGCTTGTCGGCGGCCAGCGGACAGGTCGACAGGTGATGCACCGTTCCGCGCTGCACGACCACGCGGGTCGGAGTCGTGGAGGCGCCGTGCACAGCAAGCACGACGGTCGGGGACACGACTTGGGCCTCGCCGAGCGCTTCCGCCAGCGCCGCGACCAGCAGCCGTTGGCGCTCCCGAACGGAGCGGAAGCCGCGGGTGGCCCAGCCGATGCCTGTCGCGAGCTGCAGTACCAGGGCCCCGAGGCCGAGGTTGACCCCCGTGAGCTGCCCGGTGATGTGCAGGGTGCCGCTGGTCACGACATAGCCTGCCAAGATGAGGATCAAGGCAACGGCCAGGCTCGCCGTCAGCCACAACGCTGCCAGCGGTCCCCAAGGATGTCGATCGCCCATCCGTCGCGGATCAGCGTGGTGTGCGGCGATTGCCAGCGTCACGTGGCATCGGAGGTCCGCGGACGGCGAGCCTTCACGGTGCCTCGGGTCCGGCTGGTCACGGCCACCTCGATGGGCTGCTCCTCTGCTGGGGCGCTGGCCCTCGGCTCCCGTTTCGACACCTCGAGGGCGATCAGCATCTGCAGGTGCTCGTCGAGATCGTCGAGCTTGCGCCACTCGTCACGCAGGTCCGCGGTGAGCCACAAGATGCCGGCGACTCCCAGCAGGAAAAGGCCGAAAGCACCTCCGGATACCAGGTAGGGCAGCTGCTCCTGGGTGTAGGACGTCCCGCTGATCCCGAGGTAGCCGAGGAACAACACGACCGCACCTCCGATCGTCGCAAGGCAGGCACCGGCTCGGTCCCACTGGTTGCGCAGCAACTGGACGAGGTTCATCGCGCGCGGACTCCCATCAGACGAAACAGCTGAGCTCCCAGGCCGATGGTGAGGGCACCAGCGACGGTGAGGACGTACAAGCTCAACCATGAGTACTGCGGCCGGATGAGCCCGACTTGTGCCAGCGCAGGCCGCCCGGGTACGGGCGCAGTGCTCGGCACCGCCGCAAGCGTGGAGGGTCCCGGTGCCGATCCGGGGGACAGGGGCGCCTGCGCCGTGCCCTGCTGCGAGGTCGGCTGCGGCACGGGCAGGCCAAGCGTCGGGTCGGTGGCGACGACCGTCGGCGTCGACGATCCCGCGTCTCCCTTGGCGGAGACGGACGCGCTCGCGTAGCCCACCAACAGGGAGGAGGTGACCGGGCCGACCCCGGGAACCGGGTGCTCGTAGGTGATCTGGATCGCCGGCGCGCTCGCGACGTTGCCGTGCCGGTCGGCCTTGATGACGTCGACCGTAAGTCCCGCCTGCTCGAGTGCGGTCGCAGTCGTGTCGATCGACAGCGGCACCATTGTCCCGCCGGCCCGGATCCCCTGGTCGGTCAGCGCGACGCTCTGCCCGGCCAGGGTCACCGCGCCGATGCTCATGCTGCCCGACGACGTCACATGTCCGGAGGCGCTCCGCGTGATCGACGCGTGACTGCGGACCTCCGCGAAGGTCAGGACGCCGGCGATGGTCATCCCTGTGACCAAGGTGTCCGCCACCGCGGTGACGGACCCGTCCGGCAGGGCGGTGACCTTCACCGTCGAGTCGTTGGACCCGAGGTTGGAACCGGGTAGCTGTGGCGAGGCAGAGGCGTGGGCTTGCGACATCGTCCGGCCGCTGGCACAGCTCAGGTGACTGCCCGCGTGGTCGGAGGCCTGCTCGGTGACGGCAGGGTAGGAGCTGCTGACGTAGAACGGGTAGTTGGACCCGAGCTGG
The DNA here is from genome assembly GCA_033851885.1 of Frankiales bacterium. GTDB lineage: Bacteria > Actinomycetota > Actinomycetes > Mycobacteriales > SCTD01 > RYN-111. The sequence goes on from JAWWOJ010000110.1 coordinate 13,657, forward strand.
CCGGTCACGGTGTCGCTCGGGTAGGGCTGGGAGGCGAACGCGACCGAGGTCCCGAACGAGTTGACCCTGGCCTGCGCGATGACGCCACCGGCGTCCACGTGCTGCTCAAGCGCCTGGTAGCCCGGGGTCAGGGCGACATCCACCGCGTCCGCGTTGGCGAGTCCCTCGACGAAGGTCGGGACGCCTGCTTGGGCACCGGACACAGGGGGCAGTCCCAGAACCAGGACTGCGACGACTGCGATCGCGGAACCCGCTCTCACTGCAACCTTGGTGGTGATGATCCTCAGTCCGATCCGAGTGGTTGAGGCGGGGTGATCTAGGTCTCACGTTAACTAAGAGTGTCCCGAATGTCTAGGGCGTTGCGTCGCAGGATGGCTGCGCGGAAGGCCCTCGTCGAGGCTTGATGACGGGGCTCCTGCGGAGCTCACGCGGAGTGCTGTCGGTCGTGGTCACTGCGGCGATTCCGTCGCGGCGGCAAGATGCACCGAGCGCCTTGACGAGTCAGACTGCCCCGAGTGTAATAGAGTATAAGGATCACGGTCAGCCCTGTTGGCCCGACGCTGGTATCCCCTGCGTCGCTCGAATCG
>JAWWOJ010000111.1:0-3005 GCA_033851885.1 Frankiales bacterium
CAACCACGCGCGAGGGGGGTCAGGCTGGGGTGAGGACCTCGAGGGTGACCTGGGCGAGGCCGGAGTAGCCGAGGGCACGTGAGCCGGCCCGGCTCATGTCGAGGATGCGGCCGTCGACATAGGGCCCGCGGTCGTTGACGAGGCAGTTCACCGCGTACCCGTTGCCGGTCACGTGGATGACGGTGCCGAGCGGGAGCTCCTTGTTGGCGCAGGTCAGGCGCTCGGGGTCATAGGGCGCCCCGGAGGCGGTCGGGCGACCGACGAAGCCGGGGCCGTACCAGGACGCCACGCCCGAGACCGTCTGGCCGGTCGACCGGTAACCCGCGGGGATGGCACCGCCGGCCTGCTCCAGCAGCGCGATGACCGGCGCCTGCGTCTGCAGCGCCTGTCGCGCCCGCTCGGTCTGGGCCGGCGTCAGCGAGAGGGTGACGGCGGTCGAGACGCTGTCGAGCAGGCTGCGCTGGGCCTCGAGCTGGGCCTGGACGGCGGCCAGGTGCTCGGCGTCGGCGATGGCCTTGGCCTGCAGGTAGAGGTCGCGGGCCGTCTCCTCCTCGGCGAGGACGCCGCGGGCCTGCGTCATGAGCCGCTTGCGGAACACGTCCGCCTGCCGCTGCAGCTGCGCGACGGCCCGGGTCTGGAGCGCGACCTCGTCGACGAGGCTCTGGTCGACGGTCATGCCGGCCTCGGCCGCGTGCTGCGCGAGGGCCTGTGCCGTCGGCGCGGCCAGCTGGTACTGCCAGGTGCTGAACTGCTGCGTTCCGCTGGCCATGTAGACCTCGCGGGCGCGGAGGTCGAGGGCCTGCTGCGCGGCATACCGGGCGTCGTCCAGACGGGCGTAGGCGACCCGGAGGCCACCGTCCTGCGCGGCGGCGCGGTCCAGCTCGTCGGACAGCTGCTGCGCATGCTTCGCGACCCGCGCGAGCTGCGCGGTGAGGGCGGGCAGGTCGGCGCTCGTAAGAGCGCGCGGTGCGGCCTGCGCTGGTACGGGCAGGCACGGCAGCGCCGCCGCCACCAGGGCAGCAGTCAACAACCGGCGGACACGCACGTCAGGTGCTTCGACCTGTTGCGGCCGGCTCTTGACCTGCAAGGCTGGGCTCATGCGTATCGGTGTGCTCACAGGAGGGGGCGACTGCCCCGGTCTCAACGCGGTCATCCGCGCGGTCGTGCGAAAGGGAGCGGAGGTCTACGGACACGAGTTCGTGGGCTTCCGGGACGGCTGGAAGGGACCGCTCGAGGGCGTGACGATGCCGCTCGACGTCCCCGCGGTCCGCGGGATCCTGCCGCGTGGCGGCACGATCCTCGGCTCCTCCCGGACGAACCCGCTCAAGGTGGACGGCGGCGTCGGCCGCATCCGCGAGAACCTCGAGACTCTCGGGGTGGACGCCCTGGTCGCCATCGGCGGCGAGGACACCCTCGGCGTCGCGACCGCGCTCGCCGACCAGGGGCTCAACGTCGTCGGGGTCCCGAAGACCATCGACAACGACCTCAACGCGACGGACTACACCTTCGGCTTCGACACCGCCGTGCAGATCGCCGTCGACGCGATCGACCGGCTGCACACGACGGCCGAGTCGCACCACCGAGCACTCATCGTCGAGGTGATGGGGCGGCACGCGGGCTGGATCGCGCTGCACTCCGGGCTCGCCGGCGGCGCCAACGTCATCCTCATTCCTGAGCGGCCGTTCGACATCGACCAGGTCTGCGAATACGTCAAGCGGCGCTTCGAGCGGCACTACGCGCCGATCATCGTGGTGGCGGAGGGGGCGACACCGGCCGAGGGCACGATGGCCATGCAGGAGGGCGAGCTGGACGCCTTCGGGCACGTCCGGCTCGGGGGCATCGGTCAGGTGCTCGAGCGCGAGATCGAGGCGCGCACAGGGTACGAGTCACGGCAGACGGTGCTGGGTCACGTCCAGCGTGGCGGCACGCCGACGGCGTACGACCGGATCCTCGCCACCCGCTTCGGGCTGCACGCGATCGACGCCGTGCACGAAGGCGACAGCGGCGTGATGGTCGCGCTGCAGGGCGCGGACATCGTGCGGGTGCCGCTGTCGGCGGCGACCAAGGAACTCAAGCTGGTCCCGCTCGACCGCTACAAGGAGGCCGAGGTCTTCTTCGGCTGAGGTCAGGTCAGGCGGGCCGGGATGACCTCGGGCACCCGCGTCTTGCGGGGCCGGATGGCGCTGTCGAGGAACGACCCGAGGCTCTTGTCGTTGACCGACCCGCGGAGCGTGTCGAGCACGATGAGCCGCTTGGCCTGCTGGTCGCGCAGGTCGTTGAGGTCGACGACGAGCGCGTCGATGCGCTCGGACAGCGCACTCACCGCGCGGACCTCGGCCTCGACGGAGGCCAGGTAGGAACGCAGACCGCCTGCGAGGTCGGCGGCTCCGGGTGCGGTGGCCTTGGCTGCCGGCGCGGCCGTCGCAACCGGGCGCGGAGCTGCCTTGCGCGCCGGTGCCTTCTTGACCGCCTTGCGGGCCGTTGCCTTGCGGGCGGTCGCCTTGCGAGCAGTTGACTTGCGAGCTGTTGACTTGCGAGCTGTGGTCATGAGGGCGAGCCTCTCACGCGGAGCGGAATGCTCCTAGAGCAGCACGTCAGGCAGGACGCCCACGATCGTCAGCGACGTGACGGCACGGGTCATCGCGACGTAGAGCATCCGCAGCGGCAGCCGGTCCGGGTCGACGAGCACGACATGGTCGAACTCCAGCCCCTTGACGTCGGCGGCCAGCACGATCGTGATCGGTGCGGCGAGGCCGTCGTCGCCGAGCGGCACGGCGTCGGGCACATCGTCGACGGCCATCGGACCGGGTACGACGATGGCGACGGATCCCTTGCCCCGCAGCCGATCGACGGCGGTCGCGACGTCGGGGGAGAAGGACAGCGCGCCGACGACATGCCGCAGCGACGACGCGAGGGGAAGGTCGGGCGCGATGGTCGGCAGCAACCGGTTGGCGAGGTCGAGCACATCGCGCGGCACCCGGTATCCGATGGTCAGCGCCTGCACC
>JAWWOJ010000118.1:0-6402 GCA_033851885.1 Frankiales bacterium
CTACGCGAAGCTCCGCGTGCAGTTCGGCCGGCCCATCGGCAGCTTCCAGGTCATCAAGCACAAGTGCGCACGCATGAGCATGTCGGTCCAGGCGTCCACGGCAGCGACCTACTACGCCGGGATGGCGGTGGCCGCTGACACTCCCGACGCGCGAGAGGCGGCGCAGGTGGCGAAGGCCTATTCGTCGGAGGCCGTCTGCGCGATCTCCGGCGAAGCCCTGCAGCTGCACGGCGGCGTCGGGTTCACCTGGGAGCACGACCTGCACCTGTTCCTGCGCCGCGCGCGCGGCAACGCCGTGCTGTTCGGCGCTCCCTACGTGCACTACGAGAGCCTGTTCCGAGATCTGGAGGCGCGCGTCTAGGGCGCCGTAGCAAACCCCTTGCCGCCGCATTTGCGGTTGGGTCAGCACGCGCCGGCTCAGAGCCTGGCGCTCGTTCGAAGAAGAGGACACGCGTGGAGCTCACAGCGAAGAAGGCCGTCGTCGTCGGCGGAGCGTCCGGCATGGGCCGCGCCACGGCGGAGGCGCTGGCCGCCGGTGGTGCGCAGGTGGTCGTGCTCGACCGCAAGGGCTCGGACGGCGAGCAGGTGGCCGAAGCGCTGAACGGGACGTTCCTCGAGGCCGACGTCACAGACTTCGATGGGCTCGAGCTCACGTTGAACGAGGCGGTGCTCGCCCTGGGCGGGCTGCACGTCGTCGTGACGACAGCGGGTGGAGGGATCGCCAAGCGGACCCTGAGCAAGACAGGTCCGCACGACCTGGACAGCTTCCGACGCGTCGTAGACCTGAACCTGGTGGCGACCTTCAACATCAACCGGTTGGCTGCGGCACACATGAGCGGCAACGAGCCGGACGCCGACGGGGAGCGCGGCGTCATCATCAACACCGCGTCCATCGCCGCCTTCGAGGGGCAGATCGGGCAGGTGGCCTACTCCGCCTCGAAGGCCGCGATCGCCGGGATGTGCCTGACGATGGCGCGAGACCTGGGAAGCCTGGGGATCCGGGTGCTGGCCATCGCCCCCAGCCTGTTCGCCACCGGTGCGACGGCTGGCCTCGACGAGGAGCGGGCCGCTCCACTCGTCGCGGGCAACGCCTTCCCCAAGCGGATGGGACGACCGCAGGAGTACGCCAAGCTGGCGCTCGCCATCATTGACAACCCGATGCTCAACGGGCAGTGCCTGCGGCTCGATGCCGGCATGCGATTCGGACCGAAGTGAGCGCCGGTGACCACCAACCCCCCTCGGAGGGACGCATGAAGCTCAGTGCCGGTCAGACACTCGCCAGCACCGTCGACGCCGTGACGGTCGTGGTGATCCGCGCACCGGAGGGGGAGGTCGTCATCACCTGCGGCGGCGCCCAGATGGTCGCCGCGAAAAGCGGCGCGGGAGTGCCCGATCCCTCCCAGCAGGACGGCGCCCTGCTCGGCAAGCGCTACGCCGACGACTCCCTCGGCCTGGAGCTGCTCTGCACCAAGGCAGGGCCTGGCACGTTGGCCGCCAACGGCCAGCCGCTGCCGCTCAAGGACGCCAAGCCGCTGCCGGCCTCAGACTGACGTCGGGGGCAAGACCGTGAACCTCAGCATGCTCCTCGAGATGGCCGCGGACGGCCTCGGCGACCGCGTCGTCGTCGGACCGAAGGACTCCGGGATCACTGCCGAGCGGCTGCGTCAGCTCGCTCGAGGGGGTGCAGCAGCGGTCGTCGCCGCCGGAGCAGATGCCCTGCTCTACCTGGCGTCCAACGGTCCGGCCTTCCCCGTGGCCATGTTCGCGGCGGCCTATGCGGGCGTCCCGCTGATCCCGGTCAACTACCGGCTGGGCGAGGCGCAGCTGCAGCAGCTGCTGGCGAAGCACCCGGGGGCCTTCGCGGTGGCCGACGCCGGTCAGTCGGCTGCGATGGGGCGGGCGGGGATCACGGGCCTGAACCCGGTGCAGTGGCTGGAGGTCGCCGACCGGCACCCCCACGCAGACCCGACGCCAGAGGACTCACCGGCAGTCCTCATCTACACCAGTGGTACGACGTCAGCTCCCAAGGGTGTCGTGCTGCGTCACGAGAACCTGGTGTCCTACGTCCTGGCGGCAGTGGAGTTCGCGAGTGCGGGTCCGGACGAGGCGGCACTGATGAGCGTTCCGCCCTACCACATTGCCGCAGTGGCGAACGTCATCACCAACCTCTATGCCGGACGGCGGGTCCTCACCCTGGAGTCCTTCACGCCCGCGGGCTGGCTGGAGCTGGTCCGCCGAGAGAACGTGACGAATGCCCTCGTCGTGCCGACCATGCTGACCAGGGTTATGGAGGAGCCGGGCCTGGACCTGGCGGTCCCGACCTTGCGGGTGCTCGCCTACGGCGGGGCGCAGATGCCCTCCCGGGTCGTCGTACGTGCTCTGGAGGCGTGGCCCGACGTCGACTTCGTCAACGCCTACGGGCTGACCGAGACCAGCTCGACCATCGCGGTCCTCGGCCCCGAGGAGCACCGGACCGCGGTGGCCTCCACGGACCCGGTGGTGCGCGCCCGGCTTGGCTCAGCGGGTCGCGCCGTGCCGGCTGTGGAGCTGGAGATCCGGGACGAGGCCGGCCGACCCGTGGCCCCCGGCGTCACCGGAAGGATCTGGGTGCGGGGTCCCCAGGTGTCCGGCGAATACACCGGAAGCGGGCCGGCCCTCGACGAGCGCGGTTTCTTCGACACCCGGGATGAGGGCTTCGTCGACGAGGACGACTACCTGTTCATCGGCGGCCGCACCGACGACACGATCATCCGGGGAGGGGAGAACATCGCTCCCGCCGAGATCGAAGATGTGCTGCTGGCCCATCCCATGGTGTCCGATGCCGTGGTCGTCGGTGTGCCTGACGAGGAGTGGGGCCAGCGGCTGGAGGCGGCCGTGGTCGCGCGTCCCGGAGCGGAGGTGGAGCTGGACGAGCTCAAGCAGTTCGCGAAGGACCGCCTGCGGGGTTCGAAGACCCCGGTCCGCATCGTGCTGTGGGAGGCGCTTCCCCGCACGGACACCGGCAAGCTGATCCGGCGGCACGCGCTCGAGCGCCTGCTCGCCGAGACTGCCACGCCCCAGCTCTGGCAGGGAGCTCAGGCGGGGAAGTTGTAGAGCCTGCGGGCGTTGCCCTCGACCATCTTGCGCGCCTCGTCGTCCGGTACGTCCACCAGCGCGTCGGCCAGGATCTTCCTGGTGTGCGGCCAGTTGCTGTCGGAGTGCGGGTAGTCGCTCTCGAACATGATGTTGTCGATCCCGATGCGGTGCCGGGTCTGGATGCCGGTGTCGTCCGAGATGAAGCAGCCGTAGATGTGCTCGCGGAACAACTCCGACGGCACCTTGTCCTTATTGACGTCGCACCAGTACTTGTGGCGCCCCCAGGAGTAGTCGGTGCGCTCCAGCAGGTAGGGGATCCAGCCGATGCCGCCCTCGGACAGCGCGACCTTGAGGTTGGGGAACTTGTAGAAGACGTCCGACATCAGCAGGTCGACGGTCGCCATCATCGAGTTGATGCCGAACAGCGCGATCCCGATGAAGAAGTCGCCGTCAGGGGCGGTCCCCAGCGGCATGCCACCGGATCCGAAGTGCATCGACAACGGCAGGTCTGCCTCCTCGCACACCTTGAACAGCGGGTCCCAGTGGTCGGTGTGGAAAGAGGGCAGTCCGATGCGGTGTGGGGCCTCGACGAACGTGACGCTCTTCGCGCCCTTGGCTGCGGTGCGCTCGACCTCCTTGATGGAGGCCTCGAGGTCCCAGTAAGGGACCATCACGAGCGGTATCTGCCTGGCCGGGTCGTGGGCGCACCACTCGTCGAGGATGAAGTCGTTGTAGGCGGAGACGCAGGCGATGGCGAGCTCCTTGTTGTTGGCCTTCTGGAACGTGCTGCCCGCGAAGCCGCCGAAGTTGGGGAAGCACAGCTGGGCCCACACCCCGTCGATGTCCATGTCCTTGATGCGCTGGCCGACGTCATGGCACCCGGGCAGCATGTCGTCGTAGCTGCGGGGGTCCATGCCGAACTCCCGCGGATGCTTGCCGGCCACTGCGTTGAGGGCGAAGTTTCCGGCCACCGCACCTTCGTAGATCCAGGCGTCGTTGCCGTCGTCCTGCCGCTCGATCCTCGGTGCGTCGTCCTTCCACTTGCTGGGAAGTCGATCAAGCCAGACCCGCGGATGCTCGATGACGTGGTCGTCCACGGAGATGATCTTGGCATCGTCTGGAAGCACGCTGGACCTCGTCTCTGGTGCGTCGGGATGGCTCATCCGGACAGCATCTGTGTGAACTAAATCTACGCAAGAGTGTCAGGAATGTCCAGACAGGCGATCGGAGCGGGGGGAGGCTGCGCCGGGAACTGCCGCAAAGAGGTTACGATTGATCACTGGTTATGGAGCAGGCACCTCGATGACGATCGCGCTGCCCATCCCGCCCCCTGCGCACATCGCCGCGACGCCGGTGCCGCCACCCCGCCTGCGAAGCTCGTAGATGAGGCTGGTGATCATGCGAGCACCAGATGCCGCGATCGGGTGGCCCAGGCTGCAGCCGCTGCCCACGACGTTGACCTTGTCGGGGTCGAGGTCGAGCTGTTTGATGGTCCCGACGACGACCGAGGCGAAGGCCTCATTGATCTCGAACAGATCGACGTCGGACAGGTCGAGGCCGGCCTTCTTCAGCGCCTTGGGGATGACGACGGTGTTGGCCATGCCCGTCGACCGCGGCTCGACGCCCACGGAGGCCCAGGCCCTGATGATCGCCAACGGGGCGCGACCGCGCCGCTCCGCCATCTCACGAGAGGCGACGACGACCGCAGCCGCGCCGTCGTTCACGCCCGACGCGTTGCCTGCGGTGATGCTGAAGCCAGGGATCTCAGGGTGCAGCGGCGTAAGCGCGGCGAGCTTGTCCGCAGTGGTCGTCCGCCGGGGGTGCTCGTCCACCTCGAACGGCGTGACGCTCCGGTCGTCGTTGACCACGGGTACGGGGACGATCTCCTCGGCGAAGGAGCCGGAGTCGATGGCGGCGATCGCCATCCGGTGGGACCGCAGCGCCCAGGCGTCCATCTCCTCCCGGGACACGCCCGCGGCGACGGCGGCGTTCCAGCCCACGGTGATGGACATGTCCATGTTGGGTGCGTCAGCGGTGTCAGGATGTGACGGCGACAGCCAGCGACTCCACTGCACTTCCTCCTGGGCAGCCTCCTCCGTGGCCTGGCGCAGCACCCGGGGCCCGGTGGAGCTGGAGTTGACACCACCGGCCAGCACAACCTCCGACATGCCGGAGCTGACCTCGGCTGCCGCCATGCTGATGGCGGCGAGTCCTGAGGCGCACCAGCGGTTTACCGACACACCTGGGGCGTTGACCAGGCCCGCTCGGACCGCTGCATAGCGGGCGATGTCGCCGCCACCGTACAGGCTCTCGCCCAGGATCACGTCGTCGAACGCGTCCGGTTCGATGCCGCTCCTCCGCAGTGACTCGCGGACGACGACGTCCGCGAGGTCGAAGGCGTCGGTGCCGGCGAGAGTCCCCTTGCCGGCGGTCCCGATCGGGGTGCGGCAGGCGGCGATGATGACGGCGTCCGGCATGTCGGTTCCTCCGAGGTCGGCAGCCTTAAGCGGCCGCAGATCGTGGCTGGATCCGTAATCGGTATCCTGAATATGGGTATCACGGATGACGACGTCGTCGCCAGTCGACTACAGCGTGTTCGGGTCGAGCTGCCGGTCTGCCTGCTTGGCCATGGCGTCCTGGGCGAAGGCTGCGACCAGCCGTCCCCCTCGATCGAAGACCTGGCCGGTGCCGAAGATCCGCCCACCGCCGGCCTTGTCCGCGCTGACCACGACCAGGTGCCAATCGCCGACGTCCAGGTCGTCGGTGAAGTGGATCGTGTGGGCGATCACCCCCGTGGAGAGCGTCCTATGCGCCTGACCGATGTCGACGCTGGATCGGTGCGGGCGCATCCCGGTGGCGATGACGTCGCCGCAGGTGGCCCAGGCCAGCACGGCACGGTGCGCCGCGGAGCTGCCACCCGCCCCTGCGCACCGGTGCCAGGCCATGGCAGTCGGCCTGCCGTCGGCGATGGCGTCGCCCGGGACCGGGCGCCACTGCGCGCCCGGGAAAACCAGGCCCGCGGAGGGAGCGAGGTCCTCGGGGCCGGGCACCCGAGCCGGCATCGGCGGCTCGTGTCGCATCAGGTCCTGGTCCTCCACATCCAGGAGCACCAGCCCTCTCGAGAGCAGCCGCCCGCTCTGGCGGGCCGTCACCGTGTCGCTCGCCCACGTGCGCCCTGCATGCATGGAGTCCACCTGCAGATCGATGGGTTGGGTGTAGGTGCCGGCCCGGGAGAAGACCGCGTGCACCGACCGCACGCGCTTCCGGCTCTCAGCGGCTGCGTCCGACGCCATCATCATCTGCGCCAGCAGCTGGCCGCTGTAGACG
>JAWWOJ010000137.1:0-7292 GCA_033851885.1 Frankiales bacterium
CAGGGATGCGCTCTAACCGTCTGAGCTACAGGCCCGGGTGCGGTGGACGAGCGTACACGAATGTCACTCCCGCTCCGCGAGCGTCAACTCGACCCCTCCGGTGAAGGTCGCCACGAGGTTGTAGAGCATCGAGCCGATCGTCGCGAGCGCCGTGAGCAGCACGACGTTCGCGCCGGCGATGAGCGCTCCGATCCCCACGAACTTGCCGCGGGTCACGAGGTTCGAGGAGTCGGTGATCGTGCCGATGTTGTGGTTGATGCTCGCCGGCACACCCAGCCCGGCGAGGACCGCGTAGAGCACGAACGCTGCCACGATCGTCACGATGCCGAGCAGCAGCGAGAGCACGAGGCTCGTGACGAAGACCGACCACGGGTCGAGCCGCTTGACGGCCAGCTTCGCGCGCCGTCCCCTCGCAGCAGCGGGTCGGCCACCCGGCCGCGGCGCGGGCCGACGAGCCCGGTCGGGGACGACCGTGGCTGCTCCCAGGCTGCCGGAGACGCCCGCCACCTGCTCCGACGGCGACGATGACGGCACCGACGAGCCCGTGGTCCGCGGCGGCGGCAGCGGCGAGGGGCGGGGCGGCACGCCGGGGGGCACGGCCGGCCGCACCGGTTCGCTCGGCGCGGAGCTGGTCCAGCCGCTCCCCGAGGGGGTGCTCGGGGGGGCTGTCGGGGGGGCTGTCGCGGCGCTGGTGACGCTCCCGGGTGAGCGCTTCGCGTCGGGCCGACCGGGCCAGCCGGTGGCGGCGGGATGCTCGGAGGGCGGGACCGCGCCGCGGCTGTCCGGCTCGTCCTCAGGTCGAGACGGCTCGACGGGTCCCGTCATGCCTCAGCGTCCCCGTCCCCGCCCGCGGCCCCGGGTGCGGGTGCGGGTGGCGCGCCCTCGACGTCGACGTCGGGGCCGTCGGGCTCCTCGCCCTCGGGCTCCGGCTCGTTGCGCGCGATGCTCACGATGCTGTCGCCGTCGTCGAGCGCGACGAACCGCACGCCCATCGTGGGGCGCCCGGTGACGCGGACCTCGTCGACGCGGCTGCGGGTGACACTGCCGCTGGCGCGGATCGCGAGCACCTCGTCGTCATCCCCGACGATCAGGGCCCCGACCAGCACGCCGCGGTTCTCGGGCAGCGACGCCGCCTTGGTGCCGAGGCCGCCCCGGCCCTGCACGCGGTAGTCGCTGACCAGACTGCGCTTGCCGAAGCCGCCGTCGGTGAGGGTGAAGACGTAGGCCGGCGCCGACCCCTCCGACCCGTCGGCCGTGCCCGCGCCGATGACGTCCATCGACAGCAGCTGGTCGCCGGCCCGAAACGACATGCCGCGGACGCCACCGGTGTCGCGACCCATCGGCCGGAGCTGGCCGTCGTCGGCGGTGAACCGCACCGACATGCCCTTGCGGCTGACCAGCAGCAGGTCGTCCTCCGGCCCGCACAGCCGGGCGCCGATGAGCTCGTCGCCGTCCTCGAGGTTGACCGCGATGAGGCCGCCGGTGCGCGGGCTGTCGTACTTGGTGAGCTCGGTCTTCTTGACCTTGCCGTTGCGGGTCGCGAGCACCAGGTACGGCATCACCCCGTAGTTCTCGATGTCGATGACCTGGGCGATCTGCTCCTCGGGCTGGAACGCCAGGATGTTCGCCACATGCTGGCCGCGAGCGTCCCGGTTCGCCTCCGGCAGCTCGTGGGCCTTGCACCGGTAGACCCGTCCGAGGTTGGTGAGGAACAGCAGCCAGTGGTGCGTGGTCGTGACGAGGAAGTGCTCGACCACGTCGTCCTGCTTGAGCTGGGCCCCGCGCACCCCCTTGCCGCCACGCCGCTGCGAGCGGTAGAGATCCGCCTTGGTGCGCTTGGCGTACCCCCCTCTCGTCACAGTGACGACAACATCCTCCTGGGCGATGAAGTCCTCGATGGACATGTCGCCCTCGTACGGCCGGATCTGGGTGCGCCGCTCGTCGCCGTACTTCTCGACGACCTCCGCCAGCTCCTCGCTGACGATGGTCCGCTGCCGCACCTCGTCGGCGAGGATGGCCTGCAGATCCGCGATCTCGGCCTCGCGCTCGGCGAGCTCGTCGAGGATGCGCTGCCGTTCGAGGGCGGCCAGCCTGCGCAGCTGCATGTCGAGGATGGCGACGGCCTGGATCTCGTCGATCTCGAGCAGCGTCATCAGCCCCTCGCGGGCCGCATCGGCACTGTCGGCGCCACGGATCAGGGCGATGACCGCGTCCAGCTGGTCGAGCGCCTTGCCGAGGGCCCGCAGGATGTGCGCGCGCTCCTCCGCCTTGCGCAGCCGGTAGCGGGTGCGCCGGACGATCACCTCGATCTGGTGGTCGACGTAGTACAGCACGAACTCGTGCAGCTTCAGCGTGCGCGGGACGCCGTCGACGAGGGCGAGCATGTTGGCGCCGAAGGAGTCCTGCAGCTGGCTGTGCTTGTAGAGGTTGTTGAGCACGACCTTCGGGATCGCGTCGCGGCGCAGTTCGATGACCAGGCGGGTGCTGACGGTGGACTCGTCGATGACGTTGGAGATGCCCTTGACCTTGCCGTCGTCGGCGAGTTCGGCGATCCGGCGGGCCAGCATGTCCCGGTTGACCTGGTACGGCAGCTCGGTGCAGACGAGCTGGGTACGACCCTCGTGCTCCTCGACCGTGACAACCGCCCGCATCCGGATCGATCCGCGGCCGGTGCGCTGGGCGTCCTCGATGCCCTCCCGGCCCATGATGAGGGCGCCGGTCGGGAAGTCCGGGCCCTGGACCCGCGCCATGCACGCGTCGAGGGTCTGCTCGGGGGCGGCGTTCGGGTTCTCGAGCACCCACTGCACCGCGCTTGCGACCTCGCGCAGGTTGTGCGGCGGGATGTTGGTGGCCATGCCGACCGCGATGCCGGCCGCGCCGTTGACCAGCAGGTTCGGGTACCGCGACGGCAGGACGGCGGGCTCCTGGGACCGGCCGTCGTAGTTGGCCGTGAACTCGACCGTCTCCTGGTCGATGTCCCGGAGGAGCTCCATCGCCAAGGGGGCGAGCTTTGCCTCGGTGTTGTGGCTCACGAAGCCGTTCGTGAGGAAGCTGTGCTCGTCGGTGTCGACCCGGAACGAGAAGACGGGCTGCACGCCCGCGCTCTCGATCGTCGTGACCTCGGCGTAGTAGTGGGCCCCGCTGACGAGCGGCTCGACGACCTTCCAGGCCTCGTCCGTGATCCGGCTCCGGATCTCGTGGTGATCGCGCTCCCAGCGCTCGATGCGGTCGACGTTGTGCTTCGCCAGCCACTCGCGCGCGCCGGTCCGCGCGCCCTCCCCCCGGAGGTAGGTCGCGACGAAGGGCACGTGGTCGCTGCTGAGGCTGGTGCTGTCGTACCGCTCCGCGCCGAGGGCGTTGCGCAGCTGACGCTGCTTGCGCCCCCAGAAGCCGACGTTGCGCTCGAAGATGGCGGCGTCACGCCGGTTCGCGATGATGACCTGCCAGGCGTCGTGCGCCGTGTCATGAATCAGCGTGCTGACCACCCCAAGCTCAAGCAGGAGCTGCTGCACGTCCCGCGCCAGCTGGGCACTCGCGGTCGAATAGCTGATCTGGATGCTGTGCCGCGCTCCCGCGCTCACCGAGCCGTCGCCCTCGTACAGTGCCTGCAGGAAGGCCTTCTTGTAGCCGGGCGAACCGCTCCACACCGTCTCCGGGATGCGCTTCGCTGCGCTTTTCACGCCCACGAGCTCGTCGAGGCAGCTGCCGTCGATCCGGGACATGTCCTGGACGTCGAGCTCCCACAACGGCTTGCCCGACGGCAGCTCGCGGACGTTGGTGTACCGGGGACCGCCGACCAGGCGATCGTAGGCCTCCTTGACCTCGTCGAAGAAGGCCCTGTCCGTGTTGTTGAAGCCAGCGCGGGCCTCGCCCGCAAAGCCCTCGCTGACCCAGGCGCCGAGCAGCATGGCCTCACGCTGCTCCCGCTCCTCGTTCAGGCCCCACTCGGTCGGCTCGCCCCGATAGAGCACGACCCGGTCGCCCGAACGGATCTCCTCCAGGAGCTTCCACTGGAGCAGCGGGACACCGAGCACATCGACCAGGCAGAGCAGCGGGTGGTTCGCCGTACCGGTGACGCTGTAGCCCTCGCGGGTGGTCACGCGCAGCGTCGGGTGATCACCGCTGTGGATCATCTTGTCCGCATACACCGGGTGGCCGACCCGGTCCAGGAGCTTGATCTCGTCGATGACCTGCTCGCTGCTCGGCACCAGGCCGGCCATCACCTGACCGATCTGCGGCGAGCGGCCGTCGGCATACCTGACGCGGCTCTCTCCGGCGACGCAGTAGCGCTGGGCAGCCGGCGGGTCGTCGCCCGGGGAGCCGAAGTTGCCGTTGCCGTCGACAAGCGGGTACCGCAGCGACCAGGGCTGCGCCAGCCGCACGAGGGCGTCGTAGATGGCCGAGTCGCCGTGCGGGTGGTAGTTGCCCATGACGTCGCCGACGACGCGCGCGCACTTGAAGTAGCCGCGATCGGGACGGTAGCCCCCGTCGTACATCGCGTAGAGCACCCGGCGGTGCACCGGCTTGAGCCCGTCGCGCACGTCGGGCAGGGCGCGCTGGACGATGACCGACATGGCGTAGTCGAGGAACGATCGCTGCATCTCGACTTCGATGCCGATCGCTTCGGTGCGGTCGCCGGGCGGCGGGGGCAGAACCTCAGTCACTGAGGACCTTTCTTGCTCTGTTCCACGTGGAACGTCCCAGGGGTCGTTTCACGTGGAACTAGATGTCGAGGAAACGGACGTCCTTGGCGTTACGGGTGATGAAGGAGCGTCGGGACTCGACGTCCTCCCCCATCAGCGTGCTGAACAGCTCGTCCGCGGCGGCCGCGTCGTCGACCGTGACCTTGAGCAGCACCCGGCGCTCGCGGTCCATCGTGGTGTCGCGCAGCTCGATCGCGTTCATCTCCCCGAGCCCCTTGAACCGCTGGATGGCCTCGCCCGACTTCGGCAGCTTCTTGCCGCCGGCCTGGCCGGCCTCGATGAGCCCGTCGCGTTCGCGGTCGGAGTAGGCGTACTGCACGTCGCCGCCGTTCCACTTGATCTTGTACAGCGGCGGCTGGGCGAGGTACACGTGGCCGGCCTCGACGAGCGGCCGCATGAAGCGGAACAGCAGCGTCAGCAGCAGCGTGCGGATGTGCTGGCCGTCGACGTCGGCGTCGGCCATCAGCACGATCTTGTGGTAGCGCAGCTTCTCGATGTCAAAGTCGTCGTGCACGCCCGTGCCGAGCGCCGTGATGAGGGCCTGCACTTCATTGTTCTGGAGCACCTTGTCGATGCGGGCCTTCTCGACGTTCAGGATTTTCCCGCGGATCGGCAAGATGGCCTGGAACTTCGGGTTCCGCCCTTGCTTGGCAGACCCCCCGGCGCTGTCGCCTTCCACCACGAAAACTTCAGAGAGGGCGGGGTCGCGGCTCTGGCAGTCGGCCAGCTTGCCCGGCATGCCGGAGGAGCCCATCAGCCCCTTGCGGCGGGTGAGGTCGCGGGCCTGGCGCGCGGCGATGCGGGCCCGGGCCGCCTGGTTGGCCTTGAGGACGACGTCCTTGCCGTCGCTCGGGTGCTCCTCGAGCCAGTCCCTGAGCCGCTCCCCGACGACCTTCTGTACAAATCCCTTGGCCTCGGAGTTGCCCAGCTTGGTCTTGGTCTGGCCCTCGAACTGCGGGTCGCTCAGCTTGAGGCTGAGGATGGCGGTGAGGCCCTCGCGGATGTCGCTGCCCTCGAGGTTGACGTCCTTGTCCTTGAGGTGCCCCTTGGCACGCGCCCAATCGTTGACAACCCTTGTCAGAGCGGCCCGGAAGCCCTCTTCGTGCGTGCCGCCCTCGTGGGTGTTGATGGTGTTGGCGAAGGTGTAGACCGACTCCGCGTAGGCGTCGGTCCACTGCATCGCGACCTCGAGCGACATCTGCTGACCGGGCGCATCAGGGCCGGTCTCGTCCTCGAAGGAGATGATCGTCTGGTGAACAGGTGTTCGATTGGTGCCGAGGTGTCGGACGAAGTCGGCGAGGCCCTCGGGGTAGCAGAAGACGACCTCGAAGACCTGACCGTCCTCGGTGAGCTCGGTGCGCTCGTCCCGGAGTGTGATCGACAGGCCCTTGTTGAGGAACGCCATCTCCTGGAGCCGGCGCAGGATGGTCTCGCGGGTATACGTCGTCGTCTCGGTGAAGATCGTCGGATCAGCCCAGAACGTCACCGTGGTGCCGGTGTGCGACGTGGGCTCGCCGGCGATGAGGGGCCCGGGCACCGCGGCGGTGTAGGTCTGCCGGTGCACCTGACCCTGCCGATGCACCTCGACGTCGAGCCGCCTCGACAGCGCGTTGACGACGGCCGAGCCGACGCCGTGCAGACCGCCGGAGACCGCGTAGGACTGCGAGTCGAACTTGCCGCCCGCGTGCAGGGTGGAGAACACCACCTGGACGGCCGGCACGCCCTCTTTCGGGTGGATGTCCACCGGGATGCCACGGCCGTTGTCCTCGACCCGGACGCCGCCGTCGGCGAGCAGGCAGACGGTGATGGTGTCGCAGAAGCCGGCCATCGCCTCGTCGACCGCGTTGTCCACGATCTCCTGTACGAGGTGGTGCAGGCCGCGCTCACCCGTCGAGCCGATGTACATGCCGGGGCGCTTGCGGACGGCCTCGAGACCCTCGAGGACCGTGATGGAGGACGCGCCGTACTCGGTCTGCTCGCCAACCGGTGCTGTCACAGCCCCGGCGACGATCTCGTCGGCGGAGCTGTCGACCGCGTCGTCCGGGTCCGTCATCCAGTGCTCCTTCACAGCCACGCGGCCGGTCCACAGGACCGGCCAATCCCTCGAGTGTAGCCGTTCACGAAGGCGGAAACCGCCCAGGAGGCCTCTGTGGACGCGCGAGGCGCGATGACCCCCCTGGTTCAGTGTCCCCCCACATACACGGGGGTCCAGGGCTGTCAGCCGTAGGTATCGCGGGGACCGCGGCCCCGAACCCGCAGCTTGCCCTTGCGCCAGTCGGGCTGGACCGGGCCCCTGACGGTGATCTTCGTGGCCACGTCAGGACCCGCGTGGTCCTGCACCCGCTTGAGCAGTGTCGTGGTGAGCAGCCGCAGCTGGGTCGCCCAGGCGGTCGACTCCGCGACGAGGACGAGCTCACCGTCGTCGAGTGACACCGGTCGGCAGTGATCGGCGATGTCGGGGCCGACCACCTTCGCCCAGTTGGCCAGCACGTCGGCACGAAGGGTGGTGTCCTCCCAGCCGCGCTCGGCGACGAGGCGCCGAATCGCCTGACCGAAGCGCATCGGCTCCAGGGCGTCGCCGACCACCCG
>JAWWOJ010000146.1:0-3454 GCA_033851885.1 Frankiales bacterium
TTCTTCGTGTGCACTCCAGACGCGCGTGACGCCCTGGAGGTTGCCTGGTCAGGGTAGTGCGGCGACGATCTCGGCGAGGGGCTTGCGCGCGCCGGTCCAGAAGGGTGTCTCGAGCTTGGTGTAGAGCCGGGCCCGCGACCCGCGCAGGTGCCGCAGGCAGTCGACGATGCGGTGCAGCTCGTCGGCCTCGAAGGCCAGCAGCCACTCGTAGTCGCCGAGGCCGAACGCCGCGACCGTGTTGGCCCGGACGTCCTCGAACTCGCGGCCCTGCTGGCCGTGCTCGGCGAGCATGCCGCGGCGCTCGTAGTCGGGCAGCAGGTACCAGTCGAGGGAGCGGTTGAACGGGTAGACGCAGACGTAGCGCTTCGGGTCCTCCCGCCGTACGTAGGCCGGGATGTGGTTGCGGTTGAACTCCGCCGGCCGATGCAGGCCGACACTGGTCCACACGACCTCGAGGTGCCGCCCGAGCTGGGTGGCGCGGAACCGGCTGAACGCGTCCTGCAGGACGTCAGGGTCCGGACAGGTCCACCACACCAGCAGGTCGGCCTCGGCCTTGTACCCCTGCAGGTCGTAGCTGCCTCGCGTGTAGACGTCCTTCTCGAGCACCTCGTCGAGCAGGCCCTGGGCCTCTGCAGCCAGACCGACCCGGTCGGCAGGTAGCGGGGACGTCACCTTGAAGACGGCGTAGGTCGTGTACAGGAGCTGGTCGTTCAGCTCCTTCGCGGACAGCGTGCTCTCAGCCATGCCGCCATTATCGCAGCAACCGCGCCGCGAGCTGGCCGCTCCGGATGACCGCGGGCACACCCACGCCGTCGTACGCCGCGCCGGCGACAGCGAGCCCGGGGGGCAGACCCGACCGGAGCCGGCGGACCAGGTCCAGGTGGCCGGGGGCGTACTGGGGCAGGCCGCCGCCCCAGCGGGTCACGCGGCTGTCGAGCAGGACGGGCACCTCCCCGACGGCCTCGCGCAGCTCTGTCCACACGATGTGGACGAGCTCGCCGTCCTCGCGCTGGAGTGTGCTCTCCTCCCCCGCCCGCCCGACCGACGCGCGGACGACGGCCGGCCCTCCCCGGCCCCACTTGCGGCTGGCGAAGGTGACCGCCTTGGTGTCGCGCCCGGTCACCGCAGGCACCAGGTATCCCGACCCCGCACCGGGACTCGGGCCGTCCAGGACCAGCGTCACGATCGCGACGCTGGCGTAGCCGACCGACGCGAGTTCCCCGGTGGCCACCTGGTCACGTAGCAGCCTGGCGGCCGGCGCGGCGGGCACAGCCAGGATCACGCCTTCGGCGTCGAGGTACGACGGGTCGGCGGCTGATCCGGTCTCCAGCCGCCATCCCGACGCGGTCCGTGCCAGCCCCCGGACGCTGGTCGACAGCCGCACGTCGAGGCCGGCCGCCATGGCAGTCGGCAGCAGGCCGAGCCCGCCGCGAGGCTGAGCGAACACCGGGCCGGGGGGCGGCACACCGCGCGCCGCGCGCACTGCCTCGAGCAGGCTGCTGTGCTCGGCCAGGTGCGGCCACAGCTGCGGCAGCGTCGCCTGTACCGAGAGCCCGTCGGCACGCCCCGCGTACACGCCTCCGAGCAGCGGGTCGACGAGCCGGTCCACCACCGCGTCGCCCAGCCGGCCGCGGACGAGCGCGCCGACGCTGAGGTCCTCGGTGACCGGCTCGCCGGGCGTCTCGCGCACGACCCCCACGACGTCCCGGACGGCCTCGAGGTCGGTGGGGATGCCCATCACGGTGCCGGTCGGCAGCGGACGCATGACGTCGGTCCAGAGGGACGCGGCACCGGTTGCCGGTGAGACCAGCTCCAACCCGAGCGACCCGGCGAGGTCGACGCCCCAGGGGACCCGGCGCAGCATCGCGTCGGCGCCCTCGTCCACTGGCTGGCCACCGACCTCGCCGGCGCGGACCTTGCCCCCGACCTGCGCGGTGCTCTCGAGGACCACGACCTCATGGCCGAGGGCGACGAGCTCCCGAGCGGCGGCGAGGCCTGCCAGGCCGGCGCCGACGACGGCGTACATGGTCACGAATCCGAAGCCTAGGGGAGCCGCGGGGACCCGGGCTGCGTCTGACGGGACGACCAGGAGGTCCACCATGCGTCGTGTCGCTCTGATCCCCTTCCTGCTGCTCCCGCTGCTCGCTGCCTGCAACGGCTCGGTCAACCACTCCACCTCCAGCGCCCCCATGAGAGCCGCGCCGCTCGCGGCCCCGGCGAAGGCGCAGGCCGTGTCGGGGCCGTCGCTCGACCGCGCCGTCATCCGCACCGCGCGGATCGCGGTACAGGTGAAGGACACCCGGGCCGCGGCGGACAGGGCCGTGGCCCTGGCGTCCGCCGAGCAGGGGCGGGTCGACAGCGACCAGCGGATCGCGGCCGGCGACGGCCAGGCCACGCTCGTGCTTCGGGTCCCGCCGGCCACCGTCGAGAGCACCCTGACCGCCCTCGGCAGGCTCGGCAAGGAGACGGACCGGGCCGTGTCCGACAAGGACGTGACGTCGGACAGCGTCGACGTCGCGAGCCGGCTCGCGACGCAGCGGGCCAGCGTCGCCCGAGTGCGGGCGCTGCTCGCCCGGGCGCAGTCGCTCACCGACATCACCCGGATCGAGGGGGAGCTCACCAGCCGCGAGGCCGGGCTGGAGTCCTTGCAGAACAGGCAGAAAGCCTTGGCCGGGCAGGTCGACCTCGCCTCGGTCACGGTGACCCTGTCCGGGTCGGGCGGGCCCACCGGACCCGTCCAGCACGCCGGCTTCACGGATGGCTTGTCCGGCGGATGGACCGCGCTGAAGGGCACGGCGCGGGTGCTCGCGGTCGTCGGCGGCGCGCTGCTCCCGTGGTCGTGGCTCCTCGCGCTGGTGCTCGCGGGTCGCGCGGCCTGGCGTCGATGGGGGCCTGCCGCCCTCTAGCGTGCGGCTGTGCGCCGTACCTCGCTCGTCCTCGCCGCCACGTCGCTCGCGGCCTTCACCGCGACCCTCGACAACACCGTCGTCGCGGTCGCGCTGCGGGCGATGCAGCAGGACCTCGGCGCGAGCGTCCCGGGCCTGCAAGGGGTCGTCACGGCCTACACCGTGTCGCTGGCGGCGCTGCTGCTGCTCGGCGGCGGCCTCGTCGATGTGGTCGGCGCCAAGCAGGTACTGCTGTCCGGCCTCGCCGTCTTCGCCGGCGCGTCGGCGGCGTGCGCGATCGCGCCGTCGACGGAGGTGCTGGTAGCCACCCGGGCGGTGCAGGGACTCGGCGCGTCCCTGCTGCTCCCGGGCGCGCTGGCCGTCCTGACCACGGCGTACGACGACAGCGCGGAACGACGACGCGCCCTCGGGACGTGGGCAGCGGCAGGGGGGCTGGCGCTGGTGGCCGGCCCGGTAGTCGGGGGCGTGCTCGTGCAGGCCTTCGGCTGGCAGAGCGTCTTCTGGGTGAACCTGCCGCTGTGCGCCGTCGTCGCGGCCGTCGTGCTGAC
>JAWWOJ010000155.1:0-3574 GCA_033851885.1 Frankiales bacterium
ACTGTGGCGCCCCTGTGGCACTCAGGTAGTGCACAGGCGGGACCACGCTGTCAGGTCCGGGACAGTCAGCCACCTCACAGCCAGGACTTCCTACCGTCACGGACCGTGAGCCCCAGCGCAGTGGCGCACGTCCTCATCGGCGGCGTGAGCCTGGCGACGGATGTCGCCCTCCTCATCGCCCTCCATGGCGTCCTCGGCGTGCCGGTCGCGACCCTCGTCGCCTTCCTCGCCAGCGTCGGCGTGAACTTCAGCCTCAACCGGTGGCTGCACCTCCGAGGTGAGCGCAGCCACCGGCAGGTGCTCCGCTACGGCGCCCTGCTCGGCCTGAATGCAGCGGTCACCCTGGTGATCGTCAGCGCCGGTCACCGCTGGTACCTCGAGGCGAAGCTGCTCGCCGTGGCAATCACGACGACCTGGAACTTCCCGCTCTACCGGTTCTGGGTCTTCGCATGAGCGTCCTGGCGATCGTGCCGTGCTTCAACGAGCAGGACAGCGTCGCCGCCGTCGTCGCTGACCTCCACCGGCACCTGCCCGAAGCAGACGTGCTCGTCGTTGACGACGCCTCGACCGACAGGACTCGCGACATCGCCCGGCTCGCCGGTGCGGACGTCGTGTCGCTGTGCGTCAATCTAGGGGTGGGTGGGGCGATGCGCGTTGGCTACCGGTACGCCGACGAGCACGGCTACGACCAGGTGCTGCAGGTGGACGGTGACGGCCAGCACGACAGCAGCCAGGCCCGACTCCTCCTGGACGCCCTCGACGGAGCAGACCTCGTGATCGGTGCCCGCTTCGCCGGCACCGGTGAGTACGACGTCCGCGGTCCGCGGCGCTGGAGCATGCAGCTGCTCGCAGCGGTGCTGTCCCGGCGTACCCGGGTGCGCCTGACCGACACCACCTCGGGCTTCCGGGCCACCGGACCGAGGGCGACACAGCTGTTCGCCCGGCACTACGCGGCCGAGTACCTCGGCGACACGGTCGAGGCCATCGTCCTCGCCCACAAGGCCGGCCTGACCATCTCGCAGGTACCGGTCACGATGCGGGCGCGCACGACGGGTCGGCCGAGCGCCCATCCGGTGCAGGCCGTGCTCTACCTCGGCCGCGTCGCGCTCGCCCTGGTGCTCTCCTCGGTGCGGAAGTTCCCATGACCGGCGTCTTCCTCGTCGGCCTGATCGGTGCGGCGGCCAGCCTGCTCCTCATCGGAGAGCTCCTCCGCCGACGTCAGCTCCGGGAGAAGTACGCGGTCCTCTGGTTGGTCGTGGCCCCGGTGATCGCCGTCCTCGCCCTGGTGCCGTCGCTGCTCGACGCCGCGGCAGACGTCGTCGGTGTCGCCGACCCGGTCAACCTGCTGCTGTTCCTCGGCGTCCTGGTGCTGCTCGGGGTGTGCCTGCACCTGTCGTGGGAGTGCAGCCGTCTCGAGGAGGAGACCCGGAGCCTCGTGGAGGAGGTCGCACTGCTGCGGCATCGCGTGGACCGGTTGGAGCGGCCGTGAGGCGGTACGCCGTCTCGCTCGTCCTGCTCCTTTCGCTCATCGGCCTCTGGGAGCTGGCGACCCCCCTGCTCGCCGCGCCTGACGAACCGCAGCACCTGGTGAAGGCGGCTGCGGTCGCTCGGGGGCAGTGGGTGGGACGTGGTGAGGCCGTCGGACCCCGCACCCACGTGTCGCTGCCGGCCGGCTTCGGCGAGCTCGGTGGATACCCCCGCTGCTTCGCCTTCCGGCCCCGACGACCCGCCTCGTGTGCGCCGCAGGTCACCAGCGACGCGGGGCCGCTGGTCGACGTGACGACGACCGCCGGCCGCTACCCGCCGGTGTACTACGGGCTGGTCGGCCTCCCGACCCGTGCCGTGGCCGGCATCGCTTCCGACCGGGCCGCCCGGTTGCTCAGCGGGCTCCTCTGTGCGCTGCTGCTCGCGGCCGCGATCACCTGGGCCGCAGGCGATCTGCTGGCGCTCGCGGTCCCCGTGGTCGTGACGCCGATGGTGCTCTTCCTCGGCGCGGTCGTGAACCCGAGCGGCATCGAGGTGGCTGCCGCTGCCGCGACCTGGGTCGGCCTGCTGCGGCTCGCCCACGGCGTCGGCCCCGTGCCGCGAACCCGACTGGTCGGGGTGACGTCCGCCGCGGCGGCGCTGGCGCTGGCCCGTCCCATCTCGCCGCTCTGGCTGGTGCTGATCCCGCTCACGGTTGCTGTCTCGGCGCCTCGGCAGCGGTTGCTCGAGCTGGTGCGCCAGCGCTCGGTGCAGCTCGCGGGCGCTGTCCTGCTCGTGGTTGCCGTTGCCCAGACGGCCTGGGTCGTGGTCGCTCAGTCCACCCGGTTGTTCGGCAAGCCGGTGCACGTGAGTCGATTCGGGGCACTGCGCCGGGTTCTCACGGCACGGCATGTCGAGCACCTGGCCTCCCAGCTCGTCGGGCGCTTCGGATGGCTCGACACCGGGGCTCCCCGGCTCAGCGTCGCGCTCTGGGGTGGTCTTGCCCTCGTCCTGCTGGTCATCGGCGTGATGGTCGGACGGCGCCGATTGAAGGTCGCGCTCATCGCGGCGCTGTGCGTCGGCATTCTCGTGCCGGCTGCTGTCGAGGCGTCGTCGTTCCCGCGCATCGGGTTCTGGTGGCAGGGCCGCTATTCGCTGCCGTACCTCGTCGGCCTTCCGCTCCTGGCTGTGGTCGGCCGTTCCCTCGGCCAGCTGCGGACCCGGCTGCTCGCGGCAGTGGTCGCCGTCGCGGTCGTTGTCGCCCAGCTCGACGCGTTCGCCAGCACGCTGGCTCGCTACACCGTCGGCGCGGGGCACGGACTGGGGCTGGGGCGGGTGTCCTGGCACCCGCCGCTCCCGCCGGTCACCTTGGTGACCGCCTTCGGCCTGGTCGTCCTCCTCTGGACCGCCTGGTCCGTCCGGCTCGCGAGCGGGCCCGAGGGCACCATGCCTGCGGAGCGGTAGCTCAGCCGGCCCGTCTCGCACCCACGCCTTCCACGTTGGAGAACCTGGAAAGACGGACCCGCCACAGCGCGCTCAGATGACCTATTTCTCGCCGCCCAACCGGCGCTCCTCACCTCCTAGACTCGCGCCTGTCGTTCGGCGCAGACGCTTGAAGGAGGAGGGCGGGTGCAGGTCGGACTGAACAGCCTGGTCCACGCGGAACTTGCGAGGCACGTCCCAGAGTGCCGGGCGTTCTATGCCGCGCGTGGGGAGCGGCGAGGCCCTGCCTCCCTCGAGGAACTGCGGACGGCGCGTGCCGAACTCGTCCCTGCTTCGCTGCCCGACGGGGTCACCGTTGAGGTGGCCGTGGATGCATCCGGGCAGGAGGTTCCGTTGCGGATCTTCATGCCGAAGAACACGGCGGTGCGAGGCGTGTACCTCGACATCCCCGGTGGAGGCTTTTATCTCGGGTCGACGGTGGGTGCGGACACCCGCAACGCGGCGCTTGCGGAATCGCTCGGGATAGCCGTGGTCAGCGTCGACTACCGGCTCGCGCCCGAGAACCCCTGGCCGGCGGCGCCAGATGACTGCGAGGCCGCCGCGCTCTGGATCATCGACCACGCCGAGGTCCGATTCGGCACGACCAGGCTGGCGATCGGCGGTAGCT